>NZ_DASSTI010000185.1:0-3454 GCF_035708005.1 Segeticoccus sp.
CGGCTCGTGTCGAACAAGCGCTCCAGCAGCCCGCGCCGCTCCTCGGGGGAGGCGCGCAGGAAGGCCGCGAACTCGCCCTGGGGGAGCAGCACCACCTTGACGAACTGCTCCAGGCCGAGGCCGACGACGTCGTCGATGACCAGGGCCACCTCGTCGATCCGGGTTCCCTTGGCCACCCACTGGCGGTTGAGGTGCTCCTCGAGCAGCACGCGGGGCTGGACCAGGGTCTCGCCAGTGCCCCGCTTCTTCGGCCGGGAGAAGCCGGGGGAGCGGGTGATCCGGAATCGCCTGCCGGAGGCGGTGAGCTCGAGGACGACCTGCGGCACCGAGCCCGGCTGCGCGTGGTCACTGTGCAGCGAACTCTTGCCGCCTCGGGCCCGGGGCACCGCAGCGAAGAGGGCGAAGCAGATCGCGTCGAGGATGCTGCTCTTGCCGGCCCCGGTCGGACCCTGGATGAGGTGCAGGCCCTCGTCCGCGAGCGCGTCGAAGTCGACCTCCTCGGTGCCGGCGAACGGCCCGAAGGCCGTCATCTCCAGCCGGTGCAGCCTCACGCGACACCCTGCTCGCGCCGCGCGACCGACTCCGCGGCCGTGCCCTCGTCGTCATGCACGGCGCGGGCACGCGCGGACTCCTCCACGGCGAGCCGCAGCAGGTCCCGCTCGGCGTCGGTGGCGCCGGCGCCGCCGCGCACGTGTTCGAGGAAGTCACAGCACACGTCGAGGTCGCTGCGTCGGCGCACGCGCGCGGCATACGACCGGGCGGAGTCGAGCGGGGTCGGGCCGTCGAAGCGCAGTGACAGGCAGCCCGGGAAGCGGGTGCGCAGCCGCTCCATCGCGCCGCGGGGCCGCTGGGCATCGGTCAGGGTGACCTCGCACCACGCGCCCTCGGCGGCACGGTGCCGTCGGTCGGACAACAGCTCCTCCAGCGTGCCCCGCAGCCGGGCCAACGGTTTGAACACCGGTGCCTCGATGTGCTCGACGGCCACGGTCGCCGGCCTCCCGGCCCTGCCGGGCGCCAGGTCGACCAGCCAGGAGCCCTTGCGGTGGTCGGCCTCGCTGAACGACAGGGCCACCGGCGAGCCGGAGTAGCGGACCGTCTCGGAGACCCGCTGCGGGCCGTGCAGGTGGCCGAGCGCGACGTAGTCGACCGCGCCGAAGACCTCCGGCGGCACCGCGCTGACCCCACCCACGCTGATGTCGCGCTCGGAGTCGCTGGTCGCGCCGCCGGTGACGAAGGCGTGCGCCATCACCACGGCCGGGCCGGGGCGCGCGGCACGGTCGGCCACGACGCGGGCCATGGCGGCGCGCAGCACGCCGGCGTGGGTGCGGTCGGCGGAGCCGAGGGTGTCCGCTGCGGCGGACGGCTCGAGGTAGGGCAGGGGATAGACGGCGACGTCGCCGAGCAGCACCGGGGTGCCGATGCTGTCGGTGCGGGTGCGGATGTGCAGGCCGGCGCGGGCAAGCAGTTCGGAGGCGAAGCCCAGCCGGATGGCGCTGTCGTGGTTGCCGCTGGACAGGACCACCTCAGCACCGGCGTCGACGATCCGGCGCACCGTCTCGGACAGCAGCGCCACGGTGTCCGGCGCGGGCAGCGCCCGGTCGTAGACGTCCCCGGAGACCAGCACCGCGTCGACGCCCTCGCTGCGGACCACCTCGACCACGTGGTCGGCGAACGCCGCCTGCGCCTCGAGCAGTCCCACCCGGTGGAAGGAACGCCCGAGGTGCCAGTCGGAGGTGTGCAGCAACCGCATGTCCCGGACATTAGGAGAGCGCACCGACACCGCCCGGGATTGCGACGCGGCGTGGCGGTTTCCTCTGGCACCGCACGCCGCTGGTGTGGTTGGGTCACCGTAGACGTGCACGACCGGCACGCACCTGTCCTGTCGGCAGTCAGGAGGGCCTACCATGGGCGAAGAGGTCAGCGGCACCGGCTACACCCGTGAGCAGCGCCAGCGCTACCGGGAGAAGGTCCGGCAGGACCTCGACGTGTTCGAGCGCATGCTCACCGCGAGCAGCTTCGACTTCGACCGGCCCCTGACCGGCATGGAGATCGAGCTCAACCTTGTCGACCCGGAGTTCCAGCCGCGCATGGCCAACGCCGAGGTCCTCGAGCACATCGCCGACCCCGGCTACCAGACCGAGCTGGGGCAGTACAACATCGAGCTCAACGTCGACCCGCGTCCGCTGCCGGGGGATGCCGCCCTCGACCTCGAGACGGACCTGCGCAAGAGCCTCAACGCGGCGGAGGAGAAGGCCGGGGCGGCGGGGGCACACATCGTGGCGATCGGCATACTGCCCACCCTCATGCCCGAGCACTTCCACACCGAGTGGATGAGCGCGAACCGCCGCTACGCGGCCCTCAACGAGGCGATCTTCAACGCCCGCGGGGAGGACCTGTTCATCGACATCGAGGGGGCCACGGGCGAGCGGCTCGCAACGTATGCCGACACGATCGCTCCCGAGTCCGCGTGCACCTCCGTGCAGCTCCACCTGCAGGTCGCGCCGCAGGAGTTCGCGGACTACTGGAACGCGGCGCAGGCGCTCGCCGGGCCGCAGCTGGCACTCGGCGCCAACTCGCCGTTCTTCTTCGGCAAGCAGCTGTGGGCCGAGACCCGCGTCGAGCTGTTCGCCCAGGCGACCGACACGCGCGCGGTGGAGCTGAAGAACCAGGGCGTGCGGCCACGGGTGTTCTTCGGGGAGCGCTGGATCACCTCGATCTTCGACCTGTTCGAGGAGAACGTCCGCTACTTCCCCGCGCTGCTGCCCATCTGCGAGGACACCGACCCGCTCGCCCAGCTCGAACGCGGCGAGGTACCGCAGCTCGACGAGTTGTGCCTGCACAACGGCACGATCTACCGGTGGAACCGGCCTATCTACGACGTGGTCGACGGGCGGCCACACCTGCGGGTGGAGAACCGCGTGCTGCCCTCGGGACCGACGGTGGTGGACACCATGGCCAACGCCGCCTTCTACTTCGGCCTGGTCCGCGCGCTGGCGGAGAGCGAGCGGCCGCTGTGGTCGCAGATGTCGTTCTCCGCGGCGGAGGAGAACTTCCACTCCGCGGCGCGTGACGGTGTCGACGCGCAGGTCTACTGGCCCGGCGTCGGCCAGGTCAGCGCGACCGAGCTGGTGCTGCGCCGGCTGCTGCCGGTGGCGGCTGACGGCCTGGGCCGCTGGGGCGTCGGCCGCGACGAGGCCGAAGAGCTGCTGGGCATCATCGAGGGCCGGTGCATCTCGGGGCAGAACGGTGCCGCCTGGTACCGCCGCGAGGTGCACGCCCGCGAGGACGCCGGCGAGAGCCGCGAGGAGGCGCTCCGACTGGTGCTCGAGGACTATCGCCAGCACATGCACGACAACCGGCCGGTGCACACCTGGTGAGGCACCGCCGCTCCGGGGCCCGCTGTCGGGGTCAGCGCCTCCGGATCCGGTGGTAGCGCACCGCACGGCCGGTGGCG
>NZ_DASSTI010000186.1:0-24425 GCF_035708005.1 Segeticoccus sp.
GCCGGGGCCTGGACGGCGGAGCTCCTCCAGCCGGTCGGCGTCGAGCTGGGGCTGGCGCCGCAGCGCGGGCAGATCACCCACCTGCGCCTCGAGGGCGTCGACACCTCGTCGTGGCCCTCGGTGCTGCCGCTGACCGGTCACTACCTGGTCGCGTTCGACGGCGGCCGAGTCGTCGCCGGCGCTACCCGGGAGACCGGCAGCGGGTTCGACGTGCGGGTGACCGCCGCCGGTCAGCGGGAGGTACTGGGGCAGGCGCTCGCCGTCGCCCCAGGACTCGCCACCGCCACCTTCCTCGAGACGCGGGTCGGCTTGCGGCCAGTCGCGGACGGTGGGCATCCGCTGATCGGGCGTGTGCCGGGCATACCGGAGTTGTTCGTGAGCACCGGCTTCGGTGCGGGCGGGCTGACGATGGGACCGCTGGCCGGTGAGCTGCTCGCCGACCTCGTCCTCGGTGAGCAACCGGCACTCGACCTGTCGCCGTTCGCGCTGCCCGGCTGAGCGGCTCCGGCCGGCGACGTTCGGGGCTTCCGGCGGTGAGCGGTTCGTCCCGCCAGCATCGGGACCGGCCCGCGGGGATAGCGTGGTGCCTCCCCCGACGACGCCTGCGAAACGGAGTGCGATGACCCCTCAGCGACGCTACGAGCTGGCCTCCGACAACTGCGCCTGTGCCCTCCCCGAGGTGATGGACGCGCTGGCGGCGGCCAACGCCGGCACCGAGCCGAGCTACGGGGAGGACAGCTGGACCGCGCGGCTGCAGGAGGTGGTCCGCTCCCACTTCGGGCCGACCGCCGAGGCGTTCCCGGTGTTCAACGGCACCGGCGCCAACGTCGTTGCGCTGCAGGCGATGCAACCGCCGTGGGGATCGGTGGTCTGTGCCCGCACGGCCCACATCAACGTCGACGAGTGCGGCGCACCGGAGCGGTTCGGGATGAAGCTGGTGCCGGTCGACACCCCCGACGGCAAGCTCACGCCTGAGCTGATCGCACCGGTGGCGCAGGGATTCGGCGACGAGCACCACGCGCAGCCGAGCGTCGTGTCGCTGACCCAGAGCAGCGAGCTGGGCACCGTCTACACCGTGGAGGAGATCAGCGCGATCTGTGACTACGCCCACGGCCTGGGCATGACCGTGCACCTGGACGGGGCACGGCTCGCCAACGCCGCGGCCGCGCTGGACCTGCCGCTGCGCGCGCTGACCACGGACGCCGGCGTGGACGTCCTGTCCTTCGGCGGCACGAAGAACGGGATGCTCTACGGCGAGGCGGTCGTCGTGCTCAACCCGGACGCCGCCCGCGGGATGCTCTACATCCGCAAGTTCTCGATGCAGCTCGCCTCGAAGATGCGCTACATCTCCGCCCAGCTCATCGCGCTGCTCGAGGGCGACCTGTGGCGGCAGTCGGCGGCCCGCGCCAACGAGCGGGCGGCGCTGCTGCGCTCGTTGGTCGAGGCCGTCCCGGGGGTGCGCCCCACGCAACCGACCCAGGCCAACGCCGTGTTCGTCGTCGTGCCGCCGGACGCGCTCGAGGAGCTGACCCGGCTCGCGCGCTTCGAGGTGTGGGACGCCCAGCGTGGTGAGGTGCGGTGGATGTGCGCCCACGACACCAGCGAGGCCGACGTGCGCGCGTTCGCCGACGAGCTGCACCGGCTGATGAGCGTCGCGGTGGGTTGACGCGGGGGCGCGATTGACGTCCGCGCGGCCCGGGTAGGTGCCCGCCCGTGTCCGCAGCGGGCTTGCTGGCCATCGGCGCGGCCGGGGCGGCCGTGCTGCTCCTGGCGCTGCTCGACGTCTTCATGACGATCTTCAACTACGACGGGTTCACCTTCCTGGCCCGCCGGCTGCACCAAGTGCTGTGGGGCGCCCTGCGGCGCGGCACCGCCTGGCTGCCTGACCGGCCCCGGCACGCCGCCCTGTCGCTGGGCTCGGCCTCGATGCTGCCGATCACCCTGGGGTTCTGGCTGGGGCTGGAGATCAGCGCGTTCGCGATGATGTTCCTGCCCGGGCTGGTCGCCGGGTGGTTCACCCTCACCGACGGGCTCGGGCCCGGCGCCGGAACCGCGTACTACCTCAGCGCGGGCGCCATCAGCAGCCTCACCTTCGGCGACGTCGTGGCCCGGACCGGCCTCTACCAGGCGCTGGTCGACCTGGAGACGATCATCGGGCTGTCCACGTTCACCCTCGCCCTGACCTACGTGCTCACCGCGTTCGGCGCGCTGTCCCACCTGAACACGCTGCACGCCAGGGTCCGCCGCAACACCATCGAGCCGAGCAGGCCGGAGACCATCCTCGCCCGGCACTTCCAGGCCGGGCACGCCGACCGCCTGCCGGACCTGCTGGCGGCGCTCGTCGACGACCTCGAGGACTACGAGCAGGGGCTGCGGCGCTACCCGGTCGTCTTCTACTTCCACACCCGCCGCCTCGCCCGGTCCACGCCCCGGATCTTCACCGCCCTCGGGCAGCTGATCGAGCTGCTGCGCTGGGGCCTGCCGGCCCACGAGGCGTTGACCAGGGACCCGCTGCTCCTCGCGCTGCTGGACGGCTACGACACCACCGTCGACCGGTTGCAGCACAACTTCATCGGCCCGGAGCTGCCGCCCGCGCCCGAGCCGGCCAGCCGGGAGCAGTTCACCGGCCGGGACGCCACCGAGGACGACCGCGGCGTGGCGGAGTTCGTCGACCTGCGCCGACGGGCGTGCGAGGTGGCGCGGCTGTCCGCGGAGGACTACGACGAGGACCCCTCGCAGGAGTACCAGCTCTACCGGGACTGGCTCGTCTTCCACCACCGCCACCGCGAGTTCCTGCAGCACCTGAGCGACGTGCTCGGGTACGCCCACGCCTGAGCACAGCCAGCCCGGGCGCGAGAACCCCCAGCCCACCCGCCCGGCCCCCCAGCCCACCCGCGTGGAACCCCCCAGGCCGCCCGCGTGAAACAGGGCGCGTGACCACGCGATCCTGAAAGTGACACCCAGTTTCGGCTCCTACGGTCCTTCGCCTGTGCATCGCCCGACCGATCAGGGCGGCGCCGCACCATGGACCCGACACGCGATCGGAGAGACCTGTGAGCACCCAGCTCGACACCCGTCCCGAGACCACGACCGGCAACACCGGCGCCCGCGACCGGCTGTACTCCGCGCTCATCGGACTGACCGCCCTGCTCGTCCTGCTCCAGGGGCTGTGGGCGGGGCTGTTCATCCGCGAGGGCAAGTCGTTCGACGCCAGCGCCGCCCAGGCCCGCTGGGTCGAGGTGCACGACGTCGGCGCCCGCGCCGCGATCATCCTGGCGGCGGTGTCCTTCGTCGTGGCCCTGTGGCGCCTGCGGAGCCGCAAGGAGCTGCTCGTCGGCACCGGCGTGCTCGTCCTGCTGCTGATGCTCGAGGCCTACATCGGCGGGGAGATCGGCAACAAGCCGAGCTGGCCCAGCATTCACATCCCGCTCGGGATGGCGCTCATGGCCCTGTCGGTCTGGCTGCCGTTCCGCGCGGCGCGCCGGCAGCGGACCGCCCCTGCGCATGCCGAGACCCGCGAGCGTGGCTGACCCGCGCGCGAGGCGCCTCAGAACAACAGCACCAGCCGCCCCCGCGTGCCGCCGGCCTCCAGCTGCCGGTGGGCGTCCGCGGCCTGCGCAGCCGGGAACATGCGGGCGACCCGCGGCGTGAGCACCCCGGCCTGCACGTCCCGGCGGAGCTCGTCGAGCAGGTCCTGCCGCTCGGCATAGCGACCCACCTGGATCTTGTGCACGGTGATGCCGCGACCGGGATCCCCGTCCCAGCCGCGCACGACGGCCATCTGCCCGCCGTCGGCGACGGCGGGCACGACCTGCGTGGTCTGCAGCGAGGCGTCCAGCAGGCCGTCCACGCCGTCCGGCACGACGGCTCGGATCCGCTCCGCCACGTCCTCGCCCCGGGGCACCACCACGTCGGCGCCCAGCTCGTGGACCAGCTCCTCGTCGGTGAACGAGGCGTCCGCGACCACCCGCAGCCCGGCCACCTTGGCGAGCTGCACGACATACCCGCCGAGGGCGCCGGCCGCCCCCGTGACGGCGAGGGTCTGCCCCTCCCGCAGTCCCAGCTCCTCCAGCACGGCGTAGGCGGTCAGCCCGTTCATCGGGACGGTCGCCGCCTGCGGCATCGTCACGCCCTGGGGGATCGGCGCGATCGAGGCCTCGGGGGCCACGACGTGCTCGGCGTACGCACCACCGTGCGGCCCGGTAGGCAGCAGGATCGCCATGACGTCGTCGCCGACCTGGTAGGTCGCCCCCGCACCGACCTCGTCCACCCGCCCGGCGGCCTCCATCCCGGGGACGTAGGGCGGCGTGCGGCCCTCCAGCGCCGCGGCACTGCGCCCCGCACGGAAACCGGTGTCGGTGGGGTTCACCGTGGCCGCACGCACCCGGATCCGCACCTCCCCCGGCCCGGCGTGCGGCTCGGGCACCTCGTGGACAGCGAGGGCATCCGGCCCTCCGAACTCCATGACTCCGACGACCAACATGTCCGGTCCAACGCGGGCGGCCCGCGCATCATGCCGATCACCGTGCCGTGGCCACCTCGACGTCGCCGTGCCGACCCAGGACCGCGACGTCGCCGGACTGGTCGGTGCGCACCACCCGCATGCCGTCGTGGCGCAGCATCCGCAGGGTCGCCGGCGCCGGGTGCCCGTAGTCGTTGTCCTCGCCGACGCTGATCACCGCCAGGTCGGCGCCGGTGAGCGCGACCAGCGCCGAGTCCTGGTTGGAGGAGCCGTGGTGCGCCACCTTGAGCACGTCGAACTGCCGGTATGCCGGATCGCCCGCGAGCTCCTGCCGCACCTGGCCGGCGGCCTCGCGTTCGATGTCGCCGGTGAGCAGCAGGCGCAGTCCGTGGGTGTCGACGGCGAGGACGACGCTGGCGTTGTTGGGCACCGAGCCCTCGTCGATCCGGCGGGTGGGCCACAGGACCCGTGCGCGGACCGGCCCCCACGCCAGGGTTGCGCCCGTGCGCAGCGGACGCACCGGGACGTGGGCGGCCGCCGCCCAGGTGTGCACGGCCTCGGCCATCTGGGGCGGGTCGGCCACCGGGGAGACGTAGACGACGCCGACCTCACGGCCGTCGAGCACTCCGGGCAGGCCGCCGGCGTGGTCGGCGTGGAAGTGCGTGAGCACCACGGCGTCGACCACGCCGACGTGCAGCCGGTCGAGGCAGGCGTCCATCACGGCCGGTTCCGTGCCGGCGTCGACCACGACCGCGTGCCCGTGCGGTGTCGCCAGGACCAGCCCGTCCCCCTGCCCGACGTCGCAGGCCACGAAGCGCCAGCCCGGTGGCGGCCATGCCAGCCGCGGGGTCGGCCAGAGCAGGGCGACCAGCAGCACGGCGGCACAGCCGACGGCGAGCGGTCGACGGTGCAGCTGCACCACCCACCAGCGGCCGGTGAGGACGACGGCGAGGCTGACGGCGGCCAGCAGCAGGGCGCCCGCGCCCCCGTCCGGCCAGGGCAGCTGACCCCACGGAACGGCGGCACAGGTGCGCCCGACCCAGGCGATGCCGAGCGTCGGCACGGCGGCGACCCAGCCGAGGACCATCGCGACCGGCTGGGCGACGAGGGCCACCAGCGCCACGGTGACGCCGAGGACCGTGGCCGGGGCCACCAGAGGGGCGGCCGCGAGGTTGGCGACGATGCCGATCACGGTCACCGAGCCCTGGAGCAGCACCACGACGGGACCGCACATCACCTGCGCGGCGATCGGGATGGCGAGGGCGTCGCCCCACGAGCTGATCCGCTTCGGCAGCCGCCGGCCGATCGCGTCACCCCAGCTGCGGGCGAACAGCAGCAGCCCGAGCGTGGCGAGGGTGGACAGGGCGAACCCGTAGGACCGGGCCAGCCACGGATCCACGCAGAGCAGCACGATGACCGCACCGGCGAGCGCCGGCACCCCGGCCCGGCGGCGCGAGGCGGACAACCCGAGCAGCCCGATCGCGCCCATCACCCCGGCGCGCAGCACGCTCGGCTCGGGTCGGGCGAGCACGATGAACCCCGCGAGCGCCAGCCCGGCGACGACCGGGCGCCACCGGCGGGGCACGTAGAACGGGCCCACGCCGCGGCAGAGCAGCATCGCCGCGGTCACGATCACGGCCACGTTGGAGCCGCTGACGGCCACGAGGTGTGACAGCCCGGTCGCCAGCATCGCGTCGGTGAGGTCCGGCGGCGTCCAGCTGGTGTCCCCGATCACGAGGCCGGGCAGCAGTCCGCGGGCGTCGGCGGGCAGGCCGGACACCGCGTCGCGCAGTCCGGCACGGACGTGCTCGGCGGCGCGCTCTGCCGGCCCGGCGTCGCCGACGACGACCGGTGGGCCGCGCGGGTTGAGCACGGCGACGACGTCGTCGCCGGGTTCGGCGACGTCGAGGCGGCCGACCGCCCGGACGTGTTGGTGCCAGGAGAGGTCCGCCCAGGACTCGTCGGCGAAGACGAGGACCGGTGTGCGAGGCCCGCTGCGCTCGCCGCGCGCCACGACGGTGTCGACGCGCAGCCGGACGAGGACGAGCGGGGCGCGCCGGGAGCCGGCCTCCTCGACGAACTGCTGCTGCGGGTGTCGCACCACCTTCGGGTCGGTCGCCACGGTCCCCTCGAGTCGCACCACCGCCCGCTCGCGGGCGAGCTGCGGGATCGGCCCGGCCGTGCGGGTGGCGGTGTGCGCGGACGCCGCGAGGATCGCGAGTGAGGTCACCAGCAGCGTCAGGCCGGTCAGTGCCGGCCAGGTCCGGTCCAGCTCCCGCAGCCGTCGGAGCGCGAGGGGGACCGCGCCGCCTGCTCCGCAGACCGCGGCGAGGAGCAACAGCCTGCCGGCCGACCAGCCCAGCACCGCCGCCACCACGCACCACGCGGTCAGGGCCGGCACGAGCAGCCGTACGTCGACCCGACGCGGCTCCTTGACCGGCGGGTCGTCGTCGGGCGGAAGGTCGTCCTGACCGGTCACACCGTGACCTTCGGGCGCAGGTCGGCGAAGGTCTTGTCACCGATGCCGCTGACCTCGAGCAGCTCATCCACCGAGGAGAAGCGCCCGTGCGCCGTGCGCCACTCCAGGATGCGCTGGGCCAGCACCGGACCGACCCCGGGAAGGGACTCCAGCTGCTCCTGCGTCGCGCTGTTGAGGTCGACCGGCACGTCGGCCCCCGCGCCGCCGGGCACGCCTGCTGCCGCACCGCCGGCCCCGGGTGCGCCCGCCGCCGGACCGCCAGCCGCTCCCGGAGGCGGGCCGGCCTGCTCACCGGGCTTCGGGATGCGCACCTGCTCACCGTCGGCGACCGGGCGGGCGAGATTGACCGCGCTCAGGTCCGCGTGGGCGGTCGCTCCCCCGGCCGCCTCGACCGCGTCCTGGACCCGCGCGCCGGGCTTCAGCCGGACGACCCCGGGATGTCGCACCTGGCCGACGACGTGCACCAGCAGCACCGACGCGGTCGACGGCAACGGCGTCGCTGCCGGGGCGGGACCACTCCGGGAGCCGTCACCGCCGCCTGCGGCAGCCCCGGTCGCACCGCTCGCAGCACCACTCGCAGCGCCACCCGGAGCGCCCGCAGCCCCGGCGGCACCGCCCGACGACGAGGCCGCTCCGCTGGGCAACGGCCCGCCCGTGCCGCCCGGGTCGGGCTGGTCGCCGGAGGAGGTGACCGCCGCCACCGGCTGCGGGGCGGCCGCATGGCGTGCGAGCAGCACCCGGACCCCGAAGAACGCCGCGGCGAGGACCAGCACCAGCGCCACCCCGAGCACGGCCGCGACCTTCGGCCGGGCGCGCACGTCCACGAGGGACGACGGCACCGACAGGACCCGCGGGCCGGCCACCGGCTCGCCCTCCTCGTCGGACGTGTCGGACGTGTCGGACGCCTCCGACGCGTCCGACGCTGCGAGGGCACCCCGGCGGCCCTCCCGGTGTCGCCCGGGCGGGCGGGCACGACGGCGCCGCAGCCGCGGCAGGCGAGCGCGCGGCATACCGGAGCGGTCCGGTGAACGGCCGGGTGAGGGCACGACGGCCTCGCGCGAGGGCAGCCAGCCGGGTGGTCTGGGTGCCTCCTCCGCCGGGTCCTGAAACCCCGCCGGCGAGGTCTCGCTCGACCGCTGCCTCGCCGGAGCACCGTCGGGGACCGGCACACCGAGCACGGCGGCCAGACGGTGCGGAGGGGGAAGATCCAGGCGACGACGCGGCATACCGGGACGCTAGGAAGCCCTCCCGTGGCTGCGGGAGGGTCAGCTCGGAGGCTGTGCAGACATGGAACGAGGGCGACCCACCATGTGGATCACCCTCGTTCCTGCCCCTGCGTAACCGCGCCCGGTCAGGACGCCGCCGAGGTACCTCCACCGCTGGCGGCGTCCGCGCCCTCCACGGTGCGACCGGAGATCGGTGGCCACACGGGGAGGCCCGCGCCTGCGCGCGAGGGTCGGGACACCGCAGACCCGACCGCCGCGCGCACGCGACTGGCGCTTCCCCGGGAGGAACGCATGAGACATGTCTAGTCGATCGCTGACCGGATGTGATCCACTTTCGCTGGCACAAGCGGGACATGTCCGGGATCGGACACAGGACCACAGAGCGAGACGCACTGGTGAGAGCGGTGCAGGACGGGAGCAGCGGTGCTGCAGGCACTCGGGATCACACAGTCGGACGAGGAGACCTACCTGGCGCTGCTGCACAACCCGCACTGCACCGTGTCCGCGCTCGCCGACGAGCTGGGCCGCTCCCAGGCCGCCACGCGCTCGGCCCTGGCGCGGCTGGAGGAGCTCGGCTTCGTCGCGCGGTCGGTGGCCACGCCCGCCACCCTCGTGGCGACCCCGCCGGACGCCGCCGTCAACGCGCTCGTCGTGCGGCGGCAGCAGGAGCTGGAGGAGGCGCAGGCGGCGGGGGCCCGGCTGGCGGAGAGCTTCCCGCGCGAGCTGCAGGCCCGGCCGGCCGAGCTCGTCGACATCGTCGTCGGCGTCGAGGCGGTGCAGGCGCGGTTCGTGCAGGTGAGCCACGCCGTGCGGGAGAACCTGCGCGTGCTGGACCGGCCGCCGTACGCGCAGGCCGTCGGCCCGGCCAACGCCTCCGAGACGGACGTGCTGGAGCGAGGGGTGCAGGTCCGGGCGATCTACTGCCCCGAGTCCTTCGAGCTGCCCGGCGCGTTCGACCGTGCCATGGCGGCGGTGGCCGGGGGCGAGCAGGCGCGGGTGAGCACCGAGGTGCCGATGAAGCTGGCCGTCGCGGACGACTCGATGGCGCTGATGCCGCTGACCAACGACGGAGTCGTCGACTCCGCTCTGGTGGTGCGCTCCCCCAGCGTGGTGGCGGCGCTGGTGCAGCTGTTCGAGCTGCTCTGGCGGCAGGCCGGGCCGCTGCCGGCCTGGGACGGCGACCCGTCGACCGCCGCGCCCGAGGAGCACATCGACACCGGACTCGTCGCCCTGCTCGCGACCGGGCTCAAGGACGAGGCGATCGCCCGCGACCTCGACGTCAGCGTGCGCACCCTGCGGCGCCGCACCTCCGCGCTGCTCGACGTGCTCGGGGCGCGCAACCGGTTCCAGGCCGGGGTGCAGGCGGCGCGGCGCGGGCTGATCTGAGGCCGCGCCGGCTGGTCAGGGTGTCGGCCCCGGGGAGGACGGTTCGGACGAGGACGGTTCGGACGACGGCCACCCGGACGAGGCACCCGAGGAGACCCCGGACGACGGCGACCCGGACGGCGAGGCGCCGGGCACGGCATACGGCTGACCGTCCGGTGACCCGACGTGGTGGGCCGGACCGGCCGTCACGTCCCCGTCGCGGTCGGTGCTGATCTCCTGCACCGAGGTGACCAGCCCGCTGGTGTCGTTGACGATCATGATCGCCGCGGAGGCGCGCTTGCCGGGGATGGTCTGCGGGGTGGAGAAGTGGCTCAGCGACTGCACGGGGCTCACGCCACCCGCGGTGCCGAGCTCCATCACCACGGTCCAGGTGCCGTCGGTGTTGCCGACGACGCGATACATGAACTGCCGGTGCCAGTGCCCGTAGGCCGCCGCGCTGGCCGGGATGTCGGGCACGCCGTCGTTGGCGTTGTCGCCGGCGTCGGGGTCCTTCATCCAGCTGTTGGCGTTGAACCAGGTGCTCATGCCCGACTTGGAGATGCTCGTCAGCTGGAGGATCGGCTGCAACGCGTCGGCCTCGTGGGCCAGCCCGAGCGTCGGCCGGTTCGCCTCCATCCGCTTGAGCAGGGTCCGTCCGGCGTCGGCCTCGGTCTCCTTGCCGTGGCCGGGGCGCGGGACCGTGTCGGCGGTGAACAGCGCTCCCTGCTTGGTCAGCTGCGGGTCGGTGACACCCGTCGCGCTGATGCCCGGGGCGATGTCGACGGTCGGGCCGTCGAGCACGTGCATCCCGGCGCCGCGCATCTGCCGCACGGTCAGGTAGCTGTCGTGGTTGCCGACGACGGCGTACTCCTTGCCGTTCTTGCCGGTGATGCCGGCCATGGCGTCCACCGCTGCCTTGTCCGTGGCACCACCGTAGGTCTGGTCACCGTCGAAGAAGGCGGTCTTGAGCGTGTCCGGGCCGTAGGTCTTGTTCAGCGTCCGGACGAACCGCCGGTAGACGGTGATCATGTCGGCATTGGAGTGCACGTCGGACAGCATCAGGCAGGCGGTCTCCCCCTCACCAGGCAGCGCGATGTTGCCGCTGGAGATCTCCTCACCCATGGTCTGGTCGGCGGTGGCGAGGAAGTCCCGGTTGCCCTGCTCCTCGCGGGAGATCTGCGCCTGCGCCAGCGGCACGATGCCGTCGACCAGCTCCGCGGTGGTCTTGTTGTCGACGACGGCGTTCTTCAGTGGGGTGCCGTCGAGCACGCCGATCCCGTAGGTCGGCGCCGGGATCTGGTTGGTCGAGGTCCACTCGACGTAGCGGTGCGCCGTGTAGCCGCCGGAGAGGACCACGAGCAGCCCGGCGGTGACCACGACCGTCCGGCGGGTGCTGTGCATCGCGGCGCCACTGAGGGTGGAGACGACGAACGCGATGGTGGCCAGCACCGCGCCCGCCTCCAGCTCCATCGTCAGCGCGTTGCCCATGACCGCGTCGGTCATCGCGTTGGTGTAGCCCGAGCGCAGCTCGTTCGGCCGCTGGAACATGCTGCTGTAGGCCTTGCCGATGTTCTTCAGCTCCGGCGAGTCCACGCCGTGGATCTGCTGCAGGTTGCCCGGCAGGCCGTCCAGCTTGATCTGCATCCCCAGTCCGTGCTGGGTGTAGTCCGAGTCGTAGATCGTGCCCAGCAGGCCCGTGTCGAGGGCCGAGTAGCCGGGCTTGATGCTCAGCGTCGCCGGGACGAAGCCGAAGTCGTCCTTGAGCTCCGTCGCGGTCAGCCCGTAGACCGTCGCGACCGGCATGGCCGCGATCCCCCCGCCGATCAGGCACGCGGCCGCGCGGAGGGCCACTCTCCGCCAAGGACGTGCTGTGCGCCGCACGCCGGGCCGCGTCAGGTGCATCCCTCGAGGCTAGGACAACGGGGGTCGGGCTTCCGGCCCCCGGGGGGTGCGCTGTTGCTGAACGGCCCACGCTTCCGCCCCCGGGGGGTGCGCTGTTGCTGAAGGGCCCACGCTCGGGCGGACCGCGCATCCTCAGCAACAGTCGCCGCTTCGGTATGCCGGGTGCTCACCTGCGCGTCGCGGCCCACGCCACGATGTTGCGCCGGTGCCGCAGCACGACGAGCACGGCCAGCACGACCGCGAACACCCGCCCGGCCACGTCCGGCGCAGGCATCGGCACCACGAACGCCAGCACGGCCAGGGCCACCGCCGCGCTCATCGACGCCAGCGCCACCCAGCGCCGGATCGCCAGCACGACCCCGAAGACCACCAGCATGGCCAGCGCCAGCCACGGCAGCAGCGCGAGCACCGCCCCCAACGCGGTGGCCACGCCCTTTCCGCCGCGCCAGCGCAGGAACGGCGAGAACATGTGCCCGAGCACGCAGGCCAGCCCCACGGCATACGCGGTGAAGCGGTCGACCAGCAACAGCGTGAGCAGCGCGGGCAGGAACCCCTTGAGCACGTCGAGCAGGCCGACGATCACGCCGTAGCGCACCCCCAGCAACCGCCCGGCGTTGGTCGCGCCCGGGTTGCCCGAGCCGAGGCTCAGGTCGCCCTTGCGGGCGCGGGCGATCATGGTTGCGGGGCTGATCGAGCCGAGCACGAAGGCCGCGACCGCGAGCACGGCGAACAGCGCCCACTCCCCCGCGCTGGAGGGGATCGCCGCGGACCCCAGCGCCGGCACCGTCAGCGCACCTCCGGGGCGTACCACGGCTCCGGGCGCGGCGAGACCACCACCGCGATCGTCCCCGGCCCCACGTGCGCCCCCACGACCGCGGGCAGCTCGACCAACCGCACCTCCCGCGCCGACGGCACCCCGCTGCGCAGCCGATCGGCCAGGTCGCCGGCGCGGTCCTCGGAGTCGAGGTGGTGCACCGCGATGTCGACGCCCTCGTGCGCCGCGCCCTCGTCAGCCGCGCCCTCGTCAGCCGAGCCGCGCGCCGTCTCCTGAGCCGCGGCCACCGCCCGCTGCTCCAGCCGGCTGAGCGCGCGCGAGGCGGTGCGCACCTTCTCCAGCGGCACGATCCGTCCGTCGGCCAGCCCGAGGATCGGCTTGATCGCGAGCGCCGAGCCCAGCAGGGCCGAGGCCGCGCCGATCCGGCCGCCGCGGCGCAGGTGCTCGAGGGTGTCGACGTAGAACACCGCCGTCGCCTGCCCCGCCCGGTTCCGGGCCACCTCCGCCGCCTGGGTGACCGAGGCGCCACGGGCCGCGGCCTCGGCCGCCGAGAGCACGGCATACCCCAGGGCCATGCCGAGCACGCGGGAGTCGACCACCTCCACGGGCACCGGCGCGGCCTGCGCGGCCTGGCGCGCGCCCTCCACGGTCGCGGACAGCTCCCCGGAGATGTGCACCGACAGCACGGCGTCGGCCCCGTCGGCGGCGGCCTGCTCGTAGGCGGCGAGGAACGCTCCCGGCGCCGGCCGCGAGGTGTGCGCGCGGGTGCCCTTGCGCATCGCCGAGGCCAGCCGCCGCGGGGAGCCGTCGACGGCCTCGCCCGGCTCCTCACCGTCCACCTGCACGTGCAGCGGCACGACCCGTATGCCGTGCCGCACCGTCAGCTCCGACGGCAGGGAGGCCGTGGAGTCGGTGACGATCGCGACCGTCATCGAGTCGTCTTATCCGGGAACGACATTGACCAGCTTGGGCGCTCGGACGATCACCTTGTGCACCGGCGCGCCGTCCAGGCTGGCCTGCACCTTCTCGCTGGCCAGCGCCCGCTCCTGCAGGTCGGCGTCGCTGATGTCGGCCGGGACCTCGATCCGGTCGCGGACCTTGCCCTTGACCTGCAGCACGCAGGTGACCGTGTCCTCCACCAGCAGTGCGGGGTCGGCGTCGGGGAAGGCGTGGTGCGCCAGGGACTCCTCGTGCCCCAGCCGCGCCCACAGCTCCTCGGCCAGGTGCGGGGCCAGCGGCGCGGTCATCAGCACCAGCGGCTCGGCGGCCTCCCGGGGCACGTGTGGCAGCTGCACCAGGGCGTTGTTCAGCTCGATCAGCTTGGCGACGGCCGTGTTGAACCGCAGCCCTTCGTAGTCGGCGCGGACGTCGGCGATGGTGCGGTGCACCACCCGGCGGGTCTGCTCGTCGGCGGGCTCGTCGACCACGGTGACCTGGCCGGTCTCCTCGTCGATCACGTTGCGCCACAGGCGTTGCAGGAAGCGCTGCGCCCCGACGACGGCCCGGGTCTCCCACGGGCGGGACAGCTCCAGCGGGCCCATCGACATCTCGTAGACGCGGAACGTGTCGGCGCCGAAGGACTGGAACATCTCGTCGGGGGTGACGACGTTCTTCAGCGACTTGCCCATCTTGCCGTACTCACGGGTGACCGGCCGGCCCTGCCAGGTGTAGTGCACCTCCCCGGCGTCGTCGGCGCTCTCCTCGACCTCGGCCGCCGGCACCGGCTGCCCGCGGTCGTCGCGGAACGCGAACGCCTGGATGTAGCCCTGGTTGAACAGCTTGCGGAACGGCTCCTCGCTGGTGACGTGGCCCAGGTCGAACAGCACCTTGTGCCAGAACCGGGAGTACAGCAGGTGCAGCACGGCGTGCTCGACCCCGCCGACGTAGAGGTCCACGCCGCCCGGGTCCGTGCCGTGCGTTCTCGCGGCTCCTGCGACGTCGCCGCGGTCGCCCGGCGCGCCCGCCACGGCGTCGGGCCGCGGGCCCATCCAGTACCGCTCGTTCTCCGGGTCGACCAGCTGCGCGTGGTTGGCCGGGTCCAGGTAGCGCAGCTCGTACCAGCACGAACCCGCCCAGTTGGGCATGGTGTTGGTCTCGCGGGTGTAGGTCTGGGGCCCCTCGCCCAGGTCCAGCTCGACGGTCAGCCAGTCGGTCGCCCGCGACAGCGGCGGCTCCGGGGTGGACTGCGCGTCGTTCGGGTCGAACACGCGCGGTGAGTAGTCGGGCACGTCCGGCAGCTCCACCGGCAGCATCGAGTCGGGCAGCGCGTGGGCGTGCCCCTGCTCGTCGTAGACGATGGGGAACGGCTCGCCCCAGTAGCGCTGTCGGCTGAACAGCCAGTCCCGCAGCTTGTAGGTGACGGTGCCGCGGCCCAGGTCCTTCTTCTCCAGCCAGGCGATGATCGTCTCCTTGGCCGCCTCGACGTCCAGCCCGTCCAGGCTGACCTCGTCGTTGCTGGAGTTGATCACGGCGCCGTCGCCGATGTACGCCTCGTCGCCCGGGAAGTCCTCCGGCGCCTGCACGGTCCGCACGATCGGCAGCTCGAACTTGGTGGCGAACTCGTGGTCGCGCACGTCCCCGCCGGGCACCGCCATGATCGCGCCGGTGCCGTAGCCCATCAGCACGTAGTCGGCGATGAACACCGGGATACGTTGCCCGTTCACGGGATTCGTGGCGTATGCCCCGGTGAACACGCCGGTCTTCTCCCGCGCCTCGGACTGCCGCTCCAGGTCGCTCTTGCGCGCGGCCTGCTGCCGGTATGCCGACACGGCGGCCCGCGGGGTCTCCGCGCCACCCGTCCATGCCCGTCGGGTGCCCTCGGGCCAGCCGTCGCTGCGGCTGTCGCCGGTGTTGCCGCTGCTGCCGGGCGTGATCCGCCCGACCAGCGGGTGCTCCGGGGCCAGCACCATGAACGTGGCGCCGAAGAGGGTGTCCGGGCGGGTGGTGAAGACCTCGATCTCGGCCTGCGGGTGCTCCTGCCCGTGGGTGACGACGTAGTCGTAGGTCTCGTCGTTCGTCGGGACGGTGAAGCGCACGTTCGCGCCGTGGGAGCGGCCGATCCAGTTGCGCTGCATCAGCTTGACCGGCTCGGGCCAGTCCAGCCGGTCCAGGTCGTCGGCCAGCCGGTCGGCGTACTTGGTGATGCGCATCATCCACTGCTTCAGGCTGCGCTTGAAGACCGGGTAGTTGCCGCGCTCGGACCGCCCCTCGGCGGTGACCTCCTCGTTGGCCAGCACCGTGCCCAGGCCCGGGCACCAGTTCACCGGCGCCTCGGAGGTGTAGGCCAGCCGCTCCCCGTCGATGATGCCGCGCCGCTCGTCCTCGCCCAGGTCCGCCCACGGCCGGCCGGTCGGGGTGGGCCGCGCGCCGCTCTCCAGCTCGGCCACCAGCTCACCGATGGGGCGAGCGCGACCGGCGTGCTCGTCATACCAGCTGTTGTAGATCTGCAGGAAGATCCACTGCGTCCAGCGGTAGAACTCCGGGTCGATCGTCGCGATGGTGCGCCGCGAGTCGTGGCCCAGGCCCAGCCGGCGCAGCTGGCGCTTCATCACGACCATGTTGTCCTCGGTCGTCTTGCGCGGGTGCTGGCCGGTCTGCACGGCGTACTGCTCCGCGGGCAGGCCGAAGGCGTCGTAGCCCAGGCAGTGCAGGACGTTCTTGTCGGTCATCCGCTGGAAGCGGGCGAAGACGTCGGTGGCGATGTAGCCCAGCGGGTGCCCGACGTGCAGCCCCGCCCCCGAGGGGTAGGGGAACATGTCCATCACGAAGAGCTTCTCCCGGCCGTCGACCGCCGCCGGGTCGGCCCACGGACCGGCCGGGTTCGGCGCCTGGAAGGTGCCCTGCTCCTCCCAGCGGTCCTGCCACTTCAGCTCGAGCTGACCCGCCAGGTCGGCGGTGTACCGGTGCGGGGTCTCCGTCATCGTCGGTGTCCTTCGGGGCGGTCGGTGTCGTCGGGTCTCGGCGGGTTGGTGTGGTGCGGGTCGTGTTCTTCGGTCGGGTCGGGCCGTTCGGTCGGGTCGGGCCGTTCGGCCGGGCGCGGCGGGCCAGAACATGAGAAAACCCCTCACACAGGAGGGGTTGGCCGCGTCATCGCCCGGGATCGGTCCGGTGCGATCAACGCGGCTGGCTAAGGAGCAGCACGATCGGCATGTGTTCAGGTTAGCGCACTCGTCCCGCGCCGATCGTGGCCGTCGATCGTCCCGCGCCGATCGTGGCCGTCGATCGTTGTGCGGTTCTGGTCGCCAGAGCGGTCAGAACCGCACAACGATCGCTGCGGGTCGGGCGCATCACCGCGGGCGCATCACCGCGGGCGCGTCACCGGGCGGGCGCTTCCCCGGCGCCGATCTTTGGGACGTTTGCGCTGCTGCAGCGACCGACACGCAACAAGGACATGCAGCGGTCACCGGGGTGCGCGGCCCAGCCGAGACGACGACGGGCCGCCACCCCGCAGGGTGACGGCCCGGCATACCGCGCTGGGCGCCGACGGTCAGAGGCTGGCGGCCTTCTTGGCCATCGCGGACTTCTTGTTCGCGGCCTGGTTCTTGTGGATGACGCCCTTGCTGACGGCCTTGTCGAGCTTGGTGGAGGCGTGCTTCAGCGCCTCCTCGGCGGCGGCCTTGTCACCGGACTCGGCCGCGGCGCGGAACTTGCGGATCCAGGTGCGCAGCTCCGCCTTGTAGGACTTGTTGCGCTCCGTGCGCTCACGGTTGGTGCGGATCCGCTTGATCTGCGACTTGATGTTTGCCACGTAAATCTTTCTCTCGGGTAGGTCGGTGTGCCCGTGCGGCTCACGCCGGCGTGGGCTCTGTCGTTGAGGGCGACAGCCGCGGTTCGGGACCGGGCGTGGGGCACCCGTGGTTGAACCGCGCTGGTGGTACGGCATGCGCGCACGACCTCAGCGCGCACGCAAGGACAAAATCTAGCAGCGGCCCCGGTGACCGGCCAAAACGAGGGCCCGTATGCCGTGTGCTCCCCCGAGCGCCCCGAGCCCACCCGGGCAGCCCATTCAGAGGTGGTATGCCGTGTGCTCCCCGAGCGCCTCGAGCCCACCCGGGCGGCCCCGAACCGCCGGCCGCTGGAGGGGGTCAGGCGGCGCTGCCGTCCCGGCGCTCCCGGGCGATGGTCAGGATGGCCCGCTCGACGGCGTAGATCGGGTCGCGGCCACCGCCCTTGACGTCGAAGTCGGCCGCCGCGACCGCCTGGATCGAGCGGCCGAGCGCGTCGGCGGACCAGCCGTTGAGCTTGCGGCGGGCCTGGTCGACCTGCCACGGGGCCATGCCGAGCTCCTTGGCCAGCTGCTGGGAGCTGCCGCGGCCGGCAGCCCCGACCTTGACCAGCTGGCGCAGCTGCAGCGCGAGCACCGCCACGATCGGGACCGGGTTGTCACCCGCGGCGATGGCGTGGCGCAGCAGGCGCAGCGCCTCGCCGGCGTTGCCGGCCAAGGCGGCGTCGGCCACCTTGAAGCCGGTCGCCTCGACCCGGCCGCCGTGGTAGCGGGCGACGACCTGCTCGTCCACCACTCCGGTGGTGTCCTCGACCAGTTGCGCGCACGCCTGAGCCAGCTCCCGCAGGTCCTTGCCGACGGCCTCGAGCAGGGCCCGGACGCCGTCGGGGCTGACCTTGCGCCCCTTGCTGCGGAACTCGTTGGCGATGAACTGCGACTTGTCACGGTCGCTCTTGACCGCCGGGCAGTCGATCACCCGCGCCCTGGCCTTCTTGAGGGTGTCGAGCACCTTCTTGCCGCGGTTGCCGCCGCCGTGGACGACCACGAGCGTCACGTCGTCGGCCGGCGCGGCCAGGTAGGCCAGCAGGTCCGTCTGCAGCACGTCCGGGGCCTCGTGCAGGCCGCGGACCACGATCACCTTGGCACCGCCGAAGAGCGAGGGGCTGGCGTGCATGGCCAGCTCGCCGCCCTCGTAGGTCTCGGCCGACAGCCGGATCACCTCGGTGCCGGGGTCGGCCGCGGTGGCGTTCTCCACCACCTGCTCCAGGGCGCGGTCGGCGAGCAGGTCCTCCGGGCCGGCGACGAGGACGGCGTCCGGCAGGCCGGGCGCACTCATCGGCGGGTCACATCGATCGGGGCGGTCACGCGCTCAGCCTGCCACCCGCCGGTGACGGCTCGGACCCGGCGGGGCACCCGGGACTCCTCGAGGGCACGTGGCCGACATCTGCCACCGAGCCCCGGCTGCAACCCCGGCCCGGCACCAACAACCGGCCCACCCCACCGACAACTGCCACCGAGCCCCGGCCGCAACCCCGGCCCGGCACCAGGAGCAGCGGCCGACAAGCTCAGTCGAACGACATGGTCGGCGCGTCGCCGAGCTCCAACCCGAGCAGCGTCATCCGGGCGGTGATGACGTCGGGCGCGAGCTCGAGGTGGTCGGCGAGCTCCTCGAGCGTGCAGCCGACCTCGACGCCGTCGCGGAGCTGCTCGTCCTCCTCGTCGGTCCAGGCGTGCCCGCCGGTCACCGCCGTGCGCGGGGACCGCGCCACCGGCGGGTGGTCCGCCACGGGCCGGTCGTCCTCCACGGCGCCAGCAGCACCGCCGGCACCAGCGGCCCCCGCGGAGGCCATCGAGGTCCCCTCGACCGCCCCGGTCACGCCCCGCAGCGCCGGCGCCCGCACGGGCAGCGGCTCCGGCGCGGTCTCGTCGAGCCGCGTGAGCGCCCCGAGCACGAGGTTGCGGTCGGTGGTGGGCCAGAAGGGAGGCAGCGAGCGCTGGAGGAACCCGGCATACCGGGCGGTCATCATCCGGGAGTCGAGGAAGGCGACGACGCCACGGTCGTCCGCGCGGCGCACGAGCCGGCCCGCGCCCTGCGCGAGGCGAAGCGCCGCGTGGGTCGCGGACACGGCCATGAACCCGTTGCCGCCCATCCGCGCGATCGCCTGCGACCGCGCCGAGCTGAGCGGGTCATCGGGACGTGGGAACGGGATCCGGTCGATGATCACCAGCTGGCAGGCCGACCCGGGGACATCGACGCCCTGCCACAGCGACATCGTGCCGAACAGGCAGGTCGTCGCGTCGCCGGCGAACTGCCGCACCAGCGTGGACGTCTGGTCCTCGCCCTGGCACAGGAACGCCATGGTCCCGGCGGCGATCTCGTCGGCGAACCGTTCGCGCATCTGCTCGGTCGCCGCCAGCGCGGCGCGCATCGAGGAGAACAGCCCGAGCGTGCGACCCCCCGCGGCGCGCACCAGCGCCTCGATCTCGTCGAACGCGGCCTCGGACAGCCCGTCGCGACCGGGGGCAGGCAGGTGCTGGGCGACATACGCGATGGCCTGCTGCGGGTAGTCGAACGGGCTGCCCACGTCGAGGCCGTGCCACGTGGGCGCGCCCTCCCCGCGCAGCCCGAGCGTGCCGGCGACCGCGTCGAACGTGCCGCCCAGCTCGAGCGTCGCCGACGTCAGGACCACCGTCCGGTCCTCGAAGATCTTGTCGCGCACGAGCATCGCCACGCTCATCGGCGCCACCCGGAGCACGCTCCCCCTCCTGGGATCCTTGCTCACCCAGACGACGTCGAGCTCACGCTCCTCCAGCACCCGCTCGGCCGTGTCGAAGATGTCGTCGACCGCCGCCCGCGCCACCTGCCGGGCGCCGCTCTCGTCGGCCTTGCTCTCCGGCTTCAGCTCGCTCTGCAGGGTGCGGGCCGCGTCCAGCACCGACCCCAGCGCGGCCGCCAGGGCATCCGGTATGCCGAGCAGCCGCCCCTCCTCGAACCGCTCCAGTGCCTGCTCGAGCAGGGTGCCGGCCTCGGCGAGGCGCTCGGTCTGGGCGAGGCGGCCGGCCTTCTTCGCCGCAGTGGCCACCATCGAACCGGTCAGCTCGTCGGTGATCGTCGACGTCACGCGGTCGACCAGCTCGTGCGCCTCGTCGACGACGAGCAGGTCGTGCTCGGGCAGCATCTGCCGGCCCTCGAAGGAGTCGATCGCCATGAAGCTGTGGTTGGTGACCACGACGTCGACGTCGCGGGCGGCGGCGCGGGAGCGTTCGACGAAGCACTCCTCGATCACCGGGCACTTGCTGCCCAGGCACTCGTGGGCGGTGACCGACACCTGTCGCCAGGCCCGCTGCGAGACGCCCGGGACGAGCTCGTCGCGGTCGCCGGACTCGGTCACCTCGGCCCATTCGCGCAGCCGGACCACCTCGGCGCCGAGCCGGCCGACGTTCTTGTCGACCTGCCCGACCGACAGCAGGCTGTCCTCCTCCTCGTCCGGGAAGCCGCCGACGAGCTTGTGCTGGCACAGGTAGTTGGAACGGCCCTTGACGAGGGCGTAGGTCGGGCGGCGCCCGAGCACCGGTGTGAGGGCGTCGGCCAGCCGCGGCAGGTCACGGTCGACGACCTGCGCCTGCAGGGCGAGGGTCGCCGTGGCCACCACGACGGGTCGGCCGGTGTCGACGGCGTGCCCGATCGCGGGCACCAGGTAGGCCAGCGACTTGCCGGTGCCGGTGCCGGCCTGGACGAGCAGGTGCTCGCCCCGGCGCACGGACTCCTGCACGGCGTGCGACATCTTGACCTGGCCGGGCCGTTCGTGGCCGCCCACCCCCTCGACCGCGGCGTGCAGCAGCGCATCGAGCGAGCGCGGACCGCCCCTGCCGTGCGGGCCGCCCGTCGAGCCGTCTCCGCCGGAAGCCATCGCCTCACCCTAAGCCCCGGCCCCGACCGCCCGGGCCGCTCCTCCACAGCCGCCCGTCGATCTCGGGACATCCCCGCCGGTCTCGGGACTTCCCCGCCGATCTCGGGACATCCCCGCCGATCTCGGGACTTCCCCGCCGAGCTCCACGAGGCCGTAGCGTCGCGCCGCACGAGCTGAGAGCGCTGTCCACGACAAGTGAGGCCTGCGACGATCCGGGGGCATGTCCGAGCGGACCCGAGAGGCGGCCCTCACCACCGGGCCAGCAGCGACTGCGCTGGAGGCGATCCGGGACGCAGGCGGGGGCCGGAAGGTCGCCAAGTGGCGTTGGGTGATGACGCTGCGTACTGACTGACGCTGACACACGCGGCCAGACGCAGGACGGCATACTGCCCTGCATGGCGACCACGGCGAGCGGGACCGGCGGCAGCGGGAGGGGCCGAGAGCAGGGACCGGTGCACACGGCATACCACGACCGACTGCCCCTGGGGCAGGAAGTCTCGGCGGCGCCGTTGCTGGAACAGCCGCTGTTCGGGTTCACCGGCGAGGTGCACCTCAAGCCGCTCGAGCCGATGCTCGCGCCCGAGCGGCCGCGGGCGGGCGAGACCGATCCGAGTGAGTGCTGGCACTGCACGGGCGCGGGCGAGGACGCGATCTGGCGCGACGAGCACTGGCAGGTGGCGGCATTCGCGCAGACGGGTCTGCCGTTCGTCGCCGGGTTGGCGCCGCGCGAGCACCTGCGACTCGACCAGCTCGGGCCCGAGCTGCTGGCGACGTTCGGCGAGGTGGTGCAGCGGCTGGCCGGCGCCATCCAGTCGCTGGACTCGGTGGCGCGCGCGCACTTCTCGCGGTGGGGTGACGGCAGCGCGCACTTCCACCTGGCATTCCTGGGCCGCCCGCTGGGGATGATGCAGGGACGCGGGCCGATGCTGCCGTTCTGGGACGACGTGCTGCCGCCGATCCCCGAGGAGATGCGCCTGGCCCACGCGCGTCAGGTGGCCACCGCGCTCGCCCGTCGGGGCGGCGAAGCCCTCTTGGACTGAACGCCGAGACCAACCGATCGGAGACACGATGCCGAACAGCGCCCGCGTGGCGATGCTCATCGACTGCGACAACATCAGCTGGCGCTGGGCCAAGCAGATCGTCGGCGAGGCGGCGCTGCACGGCGTGCTCAGCGTCAAGCGCGGCTACGGGGACTGGACCTCCACCTACCTGTCCGGGTGGCTCGACGAGCTGCCGCGCTACGCGATCCAGCCGGTGCAGCAGTTCGCCTACGCGGTCGGCAAGAACTCCACCGACTCGGCGCTCATCATCGACGCGATGGACCTGCTCTACGCCGGCGACGTGGACATCTTCTGCCTCGTCTCCAGCGACAGCGACTTCACAAGGCTGGCGATGCGGCTGCGTGAGTCGGGCAAGGCGGTGTACGGCATCGGCGCGGTCAAGACGCCGCTGGCCTTCCAGAACGCCTGCGACCGCTTCACGTTCATCGAGGTGTTGCTCGGCAAGCCGGTCCGTCGGGTCGATGGCTCCCCCGTCGCGGTGGACGAGCAGGCCGAACGGCCGGACACGACGCAGGCCGAGGCCACCGGCGAGACACCGGAGGGCGCTGGCGAGGAGGAGGTCAGCGCCGACTCCGTGCCCGACATCAAGGACGTCATCGTCCCAGCCATCGAGGCGACCTCGAGCGACAACGGCTGGGCGATCCTGTCGGCGGTCGGGTCCTACATCGTCAACAACAACCCGTCGTTCGACTCCCGCAACTACGGCTACCCGCGGCTCGGGCAGCTGGTGCGTGACCTGAAGTTCGTCACGGTCAAGGAGATCGCCGACGACAACGGTATGTCGCAGATCTGGGTGCGTCTCAAGGCCTCCGGGAAGCGCTGACCTCACCCTTGGTCGGGGGCTCGGCGCCGTCAGTCCTCAGCGCCGCGAGCTGGCGGGTGTGCCCGGGCAGTTCGGCCGACACCAGCCCATCGAGGAGCGCCTCCAGCGGCAGCCGGTCATCCACCAGCAGGGCGTCGTTCGACAGCAGGAGTGCCGGCAGCCTGGTGTCCAGCTCGGCCTCGGTCAGCCCCTCGGTCAGGGCGCGCAGGGCCGATGCCTGCTGCCTGATCCGAGCGCACAACCCGTGGTGACCGCCGAGGCGGCTGACGACCCGGCCTATGGTCCAGGTGTCTTGCGCGATCCGGTTGTCATAGGTCGTGATGGCGCCCGAGCTGACCGAGCAGACCGCCGCGACCGTTGCGGCGTTGACCAGCGTGACGTGCGCGAGGATCTGCTCGGCGTTCCATTGCCCGGGGGCCGGTCCCCGAGCCCCTGCGCCGGCGACGGCCTCGGCGGTGTCGAGCAGGTCCTGGTAGGCAGCGTCCAGCGCTGTGGCCTCCATGTGTGCTCCTTGCTTCCTTCAGCCGCGGACCACTCGTTCCCAGTAGGGCTGCAGGCCACGCTCCAGAGACTTGCGGTCGTAGGCGGCGTCGTTCCGGCCGGCCCCGCGTGCGAGCTGGGCCTCGAGCAGGACGAGGAACTCCTCCCAGCCGGCGCCGTAACCGACGGCGCCTTCTTCGGTCAGACGTGCATGGGTGAGGACGAGATGGGTGCGACCGTCCAGGTCCGTCAGCTCGAGCCGGACCCGCGACTCCGGCTCCTCGGTGGCCCAGGTCGGCCGCCAGGTGACCTCCAGCAGCCGCGGGGCCTCGCAGGCGAGGACCTGCAGGCGGGTGACGTCGCCGTCCGGCGGGTCCATTGCCAGGTCGACGTGGCCGCCGAGCGAGAGGTCACCCCGCGGCATACCGAGCCAGCGGGGCAGGCGCTGCGGATCGGTCCAGGCCGACCAGACGTCCGCGATCGGGAAGTCGTAGTCACGTGCCATGCGGATGGTGTGGCGACCGTCCTCGGTGGTGTGGGTGCGTGCGGTGCCGGCCGAGATGCGGTCGAGCAGGTCCGGGGTCGTGGTGGATTCGGTCATGACTGCTCCTTGGGGGGTTCCTGCGCAGCGTCGTGGCACGACGTCTGCCGGGACGAGCGGCGACCACGTCGCAGCTCGGTGTCGAGGGCCTCGAGGCGGCCCGTCCAGAAGGTGCGGTAGCGCTCGAGCCATTCGTCGACCTCCCGCAGCGGCGCGGGATCGAGGGCGTAGAGCCGGCGTTGGCCGGCCCGGGTCACCGTCGCGAAACCGTTGTCGCGCAGCACCTTGAGGTGCTGAGAGACCGCCGGCTGGCTGATCCCGAACTCGCTGCGGATCGCGTCGGTGATCGCGCCCGCCGACAGGGCCGAGGTGTCACCGGCCTCGTCGGCCATCAGGTCGAGGATCCGCCGCCGGACCGGGTCTCCGAGGACGTCGAACGCGTGCACAGCCCTATAGTTCACGCATTACTTATATAAGTCAAGGGCGATACCGGCCGGACCGACGACGTCGTGTGTGGCGTTTCGCCGTCCTCGACTGGGCCGACACGCCACACACCGGGTCGTCAGTCGCAGTTGGCGGCCAGCCCCCGCGGCCCCGCGAGGTCAGTCGGCCGCGAGGTCAGTCGGCCGCGCGGTCAGTCGGCCGCGAGGTAAGTCGGCCCCACGGGGTCAGTCGGC
>NZ_DASSTI010000187.1:0-2217 GCF_035708005.1 Segeticoccus sp.
CGGCTTCGTGGCGGCGGCCGCCAGCGCCGCGGCCTGGGTCGCGAACGTGGCGGCCCGGTAGTCCCGACCGCTCTGCTGGATGCTGACCACCGAGAGCTGCTGCTCCGGGCCGAGGCCCTGTGCGTGCGACCGGGCCTGCCCCCCAGAGCTGCCGGCGGTGCTCCCGGCGCTCCCCGAACCGCCGTTCGCGCGCTCGCCGCCGCTGAGCGAGCTGCGCGCTGAGCTGACGGCGCCGCCGGCCACGGACGACCCGGCGCTGCTGCCGCCCGGGTTGACGTACGTCCCCACGGCCAAGCCGACCGCGACCGCCGCCGCGGCACCCGCGATCCCCCCGAACACCTGCCGCTGCCGCTTGCGCCGCACGAACGGGCTCACCGTCGCGACCTCGTGCTCCGAGCCGTATGCCGAGTGCTCGCCACCCGGGTCCGGCTCCCCCGGCCGCGTGGTCGCCGCTCCGGAGGCGACACCAGCGAGCGCGCCCTGGCGCTCGCGGCGCGCCCGCTCCTCCTCGGCGAGGCTCGCGGTGATCCGCTGGACCAGCTCCGGCGGCATCGGCCCGGGGTCGGGCAGCGACGACAGCAGCGCACGAACGCCGGTGGGGTCGTCGTCCGGGGAGGACGACCGGCCCAACGGGTTGTGGGGGGTGAACACGTGCTCCTCCGTGATCGTGCTGCGAGTGGTGCTGGTGGTGGTTGGCTGGTGCTGAGGGCTTGTGTGGCGGGCCGCACCCTGGACCGGCCCGCCATCGGTAGGACGACAGGGCCGCGCGTGGGGTTCCCGAGCGAGGCGCCTCGAGCCGTCGGGTCCGCCTCGACCCCCCGAGCCCGCCTCGAGCCCTGACCCGTCGTGAACCCGCCCCGCGCTACGGAGGGTCCCGGTCGGCCAACCCGAGCAGCTCCGCCATCGCCGCCCGTCCGCGGGCGCAGCGCGACTTCACCGTCCCCTCGGCGACCTCGAGCACGGCGGCGGCCTCGGCCACCGACAGCCCCTGCATGTCGACCAGCACCAGCGCGAGACGCTGCCCCTCCGGCAGCCGGTCGAGGGCCTGCCGCACGTCGAGGGCGTCCTCGACACCCGACGTGGCATCGCGGGGGTCGGCCGGCTCCCGCTCGGGCAGCTCGACCGTGGGCTTCACCCGCCGCAGCCGGTCCAGGCACGCGTTGACGACGATCCGGTGCAGCCAGGTGGTGACCTGGGCGTCGCCGCGGAAGCTGTCGGCCCGCCGGAACGCCGACACGAAGCCGTCCTGCACGGCGTCGGCCGCCATCTCCCGGTCGCGGCAGGTGCGCAGCGCCACGGCCCACATCCGGTCCCGGTGCCGCCGGAACAGCTCCCCGAACGCTTCGGCGTCGCCCGCGCAGTGTGCCGCGAGCAGCTCGCGGTCAGAGAGCTCGGCCAGCTCCTCAGCGCGGGACATCCCGGTCGACCCCCCGTCGAACGGCTAGCGGATGCTGACGTCGTTGATCTCGACGCGGTGCCAGGATCCGTTGGGGACGGTGGCCTTGTCGAACCACACGATGACGTACTGCCCCTTCACGCCACCGCCCGGCGCGGTCGCGGTCGCCTTGTCACCCGAGGTGGACCCGAGCTGGAGCTCGGTGGCGCTGGTGGTGTCCGCCGAGTCGCCGACGTAGACCTTCACCCCGTCGAACGAGGGCATGTTCAGCAGCACCTTGGTGACGTCCTTGCGGGAGCCGAGGTCGTAGGCGACGCCCATCCCGGCCTTGAGGTTGCCCCAGTCCGTGCTCGCGTAGCCGCTGGAGTACCACTGCGTCGACGGGTCGCCGTCGTAGGACTTCGCCAGCAGCTCGGGGTGGTCGGCCCCACTGGACTGGTTGATCAGGCTCGCGCCGGTGATCTTCAGCGGCCCGTGGTGGGTCGGCGACGAGCTCGAGCTGGGCGAGGACGAGGACGGCGTGCCGCTCGCCTTCCCGCCGCCCGGGGTCGGCACCGCCGGCGGGCTCTGTGCGTGGGTGCCGCTGGCGGGCAGCTGGCTGCCCTGCCCGATCTTGGACAGGCCCCACGCGCCGAGCACCAGGGCCGCGATGACCAGCACCACGGCCAGCAGGAGCGCGAACCGCGTCGAGCTCCGGTCCGGCTCGGCCGCCCCGCGCCCGATCAGCGGCAGTGGCGGGTCGAGGTCCTCGTCGGGCAGGTCGTAGTCGCTGTCGCGCCGGCGGCCGACCGGCAGCTCCCCGGTCGTGCCCGCCCCGTCGG
>NZ_DASSTI010000188.1:0-12798 GCF_035708005.1 Segeticoccus sp.
CAACGCACCAAGATCCGCTACGCCGCCGAGGGAGCCGCGCGCTACCCGGGCCCCGACTACCTCACCCTGGACTGAGGCCATGAGCACTCCCTTCGACTACGCCCCCGCTCCGGAGTCCCGCGCGATCGTCGACCTGTCGCCGTCGTACGGCCTGTTCATCGACGGCGAGTTCGTCGACGGCCACGGCACGCCCTTCAAGACGATCAGCCCGAGCACCGAGGAGGTCCTCGCCGAGGTCGTCGAGGCCGACGAGGCCGACGTCGATGCGGCCGTGAAGGCAGCCCGGCGGGCGTTCCGCTCGTGGAGCCGGATGTCCGGCGCCGAGCGGGCCAAGTACCTCTTCCGGATCGCCCGGATCATCCAGGAGCGCGCCCGCGAGATCGCCGTGCTCGAGTCGCTCGACAACGGCAAGCCGATCAAGGAGTCCCGCGACGTCGACATCCCGACCGCGGCGGCGCACTTCTTCTACCACGCCGGGTGGGCGGACAAGCTGGAGTATGCCGGGCTCGCACCGGACGTGCGCCCGCTCGGTGTCGTGGGCCAGGTCATCCCGTGGAACTTCCCGCTGCTCATGCTGTCGTGGAAGATCGCCCCGGCGCTGGCGACCGGCAACACGGTGGTGCTCAAGCCGGCCGAGACCACCCCGCTGACCGCGCTGCTGTTCGCGCAGATCTGCCAGCAGGCCGACCTGCCACCGGGCGTCGTCAACATCGTCACCGGCGCCGGCGGCACCGGGCAGGCGATCGTCGAGCACCCGGACGTGGACAAGATCGCGTTCACCGGCTCGACGGACGTGGGCAAGCAGATCGCCCGCACGATCGCCGGGACCCGCAAGCGGGTGACGTTGGAGCTCGGCGGCAAGGCGGCCAACATCGTCTTCGAGGACGCGGCCATCGACCAGGCGATCGAGGGCATCGTCAACGGGATCTTCTTCAACCAGGGGCACGTCTGCTGCGCCGGATCCCGGCTGCTGGTGCAGGAATCCATCGCCGACGACGTCATCCGGCGACTCAAGCGCCGGCTCGGCACGCTCCGCGTGGGTGACCCGCTCGACAAGAACACCGACATCGGCGCGATCAACTCCGCGGCGCAGCTGGCGAAGATCAAGGAGCTCAGCGAGGTCGGCGAGGCCGAGGGAGCGACCCGGTGGAGCCCGCCGTGCGAGCTGCCGGAGCGCGGGTTCTGGTTCGCGCCCACGGTGTTCACCGATGTCTCGCAGACCCAGCGGATCGCCCGCGAGGAGATCTTCGGCCCCGTCCTGTCGGTGCTGACCTTCCGCACGCCGCAGGAGGCCGTGGCCAAGGCGAACAACACGCCCTACGGCCTCTCGGCGGGGGTGTGGACCGAGAAGGGCTCGCGGATCCTGTGGATGGCCGACCAGCTGCGCGCCGGCGTGGTCTGGGCCAACACGTTCAACCGCTTCGACCCGACCTCGCCGTTCGGCGGCTACAAGGAGTCCGGCTACGGCCGCGAGGGCGGCCGACACGGCCTGGAGGCCTACGTGACCACGGGAGGGACCCGATGACCGAGACCAGCAGGGCGACGAGCGGCCGGCACGGAAGCGGCGGCAGCGGACGGGGCTCGGCCGGCACCCGGGGCCGGGCCACCGCGCGCGCCCGGCTCGACGTCCGCAAGACCTACAAGCTCTACGTCGGTGGCGCGTTCCCGCGCAGCGAGTCCGGCCGCTCCTACGAGGTGTTCTCGGCCGGCCGCAGCCCGCAGTTCCTCGCCAACGCGGCCATGGGCTCGCGCAAGGACGCGCGCGACGCCGTCAAGGCAGCACGGGCGGCGTGGGCAGGCTGGGCCGGCGCCACGGCATACAACCGGGGGCAGGTGCTCTACCGGGTCGCCGAGCTGATGGAGGGCCGCCGGGAGCAGTTCGTCACGGAGGTCACCGCGGCCGAGGGGCTGACCCGCGCGCGTGCCGAGGCCGTCGTGGACCAGTCCATCGACCGGTGGGTCTGGTATGCCGGGTGGTCGGACAAGATCGCCCAAGTCCTGGGCAACCTCAACCCGGTCGCGGGGCCGTACTTCGACATCTCCGCCCCCGAGCCCACCGGGGTCGTGGCCGTGCTGGCGCCGCAGCGGTCCTCGCTGCTCGGGCTGGTCTCGGTGCTGGCCCCCGTCATCGTCTCCGGCAACGTGGCCGTCGTCCTGGCCAGCCAGGACCGCCCGCTGCCGGCGATCACGCTGACCGAGGTGCTCGCCACCTCCGACGTGCCCGGCGGCGTGGTCAACGTGCTGACCGGCAGGACCGCCGAGGTCGCGCCGTGGCTGGCCTCGCACCAGGACGTCAACGCCCTCGACCTCACCGGGGTGGCCGGTGCGGACGGCGTCGACTGGGGCGAGCTGGAGCGGTCCGCCGCCGACAGCCTCAAGCGCGTCCTGCGCCCCGGGGGCGACGGCGCCGAGGCGGTCGAGCCGGACTTCACCGCCGCACCCGACCTGGCCCGGATCCGCGCGTTCCTCGAGACCAAGACGGTCTGGCACCCCAAGGGCCGCTGACCCCGGCGCCGTAGACTGGCCTTCCGTGAAGGATCCGGGCCAGTCGAAGGTGGTTGTCCTCTGCGGACCCAGCGGGGCCGGCAAGTCCCGTCTCGCCCGCCGGTTGTCGAAGCGGCACGGCTGGCCGATCGTCCGGCTCGACGACTTCTACCGCGAGGTCGGCGACCCCGACCTGCCGATGCTCGACCAGGCCATGGAGGGCATCCCCGACTGGGACGACCCACGGTCCTGGGACCGCGCCGCCGCCGTCGATGCCCTGGAGACGCTGGCCTGGACCGGCCGGGTGGACGTGCCCGACTACGACATCGCCACGTCACGCCGCGTCGGCCACCGCCCGATCGAGGCACCTCGCGGCAGCTGGATCCTCGCCGAGGGCATCTTCGCCGCCCAGGTGGTCGAGGAGCTGCGCAACCATGGCCTGCTCGCGGCCGCCTGTTGCGTGCGCAACAACCGGTGGCTGACCTTCTGGCGGCGGCTGCTGCGCGACCTCAGCGAGCACCGCAAGCCCCCGCTCGTGCTCTGGCGGCGCGGGCTGCGGCTCGCGCGTGCTGAGCCGCAGATCGTCGCCGAGCAGCGGGCCCTGGGCGCCACCCCGCTCACCGGGCACGAGGCCGAGGCCCTCATCGAGCGGCTCGCCGGCTGCCCGACGGCACCGGAACACGCCGCGACACGTTAGATTTCTCGCAGCAAGCGCGACACACGGCGCCGTGAGTTTGGGGGATCAGGATCGTGACGGCATACCCGCCGCCGGGGGCGACACCGCCGCCCGGGTCGGTACCCCCGCGCGGCAGCAGCCTCTCCCCCGCGCCCGGCAGCGCCCCACCGCCAAGTGCCGCCCCGCCCCCGGGCGGCCCACCTCCGAGCGGTCCGCGGTATGCCGGAACGCCCGCCCCAGCCGGACCGCCCCCGGGCGGCCCCGGCGCCGAGTCGCTGTTCCTCGCGCACAAGCCGGGCGTCATCCCGCTGCGTGCCCTGCGCCTCGGCGACATCTACGACGGCGCGGTGAAGACCGTCCGCCGCAACCCGCGCGCCACGATCGGCCTGTCCGCGCTGGTGGCCGCGGCGTTCCTCATCCCCTCGGCGCTCATCACCGGCTGGCTGGTCTCCCGCGACAGCGGCTCCGGCGGCAGCGACATCGCCGCCCTGTTCGGCACCTTCGGTCAGGCGATCGCCGTGCAGGCCGCCACGGTCATCCTGACCGGCCTGCTGGTCTACGTGGTCAGCGAGGCGGTGCTCGGCCGGCGCGCCGACCTCGGGCAGACCTGGCGGCGCACCCGCGGCCGGCTGCTGCCGCTGATCGGCCTCAACCTGCTCATCGCGCTCGTCGCCGGCGTCGTCGTCGCGGCCCTGTTCGTCGGGCCGATCGTGCTGATCGCCCACGACAACCTCGGCAGCGGCATCGGCCTGCTGCTCGTCGCGGTCGGGCTCACCCTGGTGGGCCTGCTGTGGCTGCAGACCCGCACCTGCCTCGCCGGTCCGGCGCTCGTGCTCGAGCGGACCGGCATCGGCCGCAGCCTGCGTCGCGGCTGGCGGCTCAGCAGCGGCGCCGACTTCTGGCGGATCCTGGGCATCAACCTGCTGACGATGCTCGTGGTCGGCATCGCCTCCTCGATCCTCGCGGCGCCGTTCACCATGATCGGCCCGGTCGTGCTCATGGCCACCGGCCTCGACCCGGACACGCTGATGGTCGTCCAGCTCTTCCTCAGCCATCTCGCCCAGCTGATCACCGCGGCGATCATGACGCCCTTCGCGGCTGCGGTGACCTGCCTGCTCTACGTCGACCAGCGCATCCGCCGGGAGGCCCTCGACGTCACGCTCGTGCGGGCGGCGCAGGCCCGGACCCGCGCCTGACCGGCATGCTCGCCCGCCCCACCGCCGACGGCCCCCCGCTCGGACCGTCCTCCGACCAGGCGCGGCAGTGGCTGGAGCGCGAGCTCGCCCATGCGGAGTACCACCAGGGCAACACGTTCCTCGACCGCATCGCCGAGTGGTTCGCCAACCTGTTCAACCGGTCCACGGAGCTGCCCGCCACCCCCAACCCGGTCTCGGTGGTAGTGACCGTCGCCCTCGCCGTCGTCGTGGTCGCCCTGCTGGCCTGGGTGCTGCCCCGCATCCGCCGCGAGCGCCGCGCGCCCTCAGGGCCGGGTGCCGTGCTCAGCGACCCGACCCTGAACGCCGCCGACTACCGCGACCGGGCCCGCCGCGCGCTCGCCGAGGGCCGGGCCGACGCGGCCCTGCTCGACGCCTTCCGCGCCCTCACCAAGGCCGCCACCGACCGCACCCTGCTGGACGAGGCCCCCGGCCAGACCGCGCACGAGGTGGGGCTCGCCCTGACCGACCCGTTCCCCCAGCACACGGCCGACCTCACCCGGGCGGCCGACCTCTTCGACGCGGTGCGGTATGGCGACACGCACGTGGATCGCGAAGCGGCCCAGTGGATGCAGTGGCTGGATGAGCAACTCGCCGGCACCCGGCCCCGTCGACCGGGCGCGGGCGACGGTACGGCTCCGGGCGCCGGCGGGGCCGACCCCGTGACCGGGCAGCCGGCGGACGTCGCCCCGCCGAGGGGGCCGCGGTGAGTGCGCCGGCGACCCTCGATCGGCCCACCGAGCCCGGGCCCGCGCCCTCCCGCTCCCGTGCCGGGCGCCGCTGGCGCGCCCCGGTCCTGTGGGGGGTGGCCGTCCTGGTCGTGGCGGCCGCGCTCACCCTCATCGCCCTCGGCCAGCAGCGCAACAGCGCGGCCCTCGACCCCGACAACGTGCAGCCCCACGGCACCCACGCCCTCGTGCAGGTGCTGCGCGACCACGGCGTGCAGGTCACGGTGGTGCGCTCCCAGCGGCAGCTGCTGGCCGCCGATCCCGGCCCCGGGACGACACTGGTGGTCACGGACACCGAGCAGTTGTCCGCGCACACGGCGCGGACCGCGCGGCGGGCCGCCGCCCACAGCGACCGGATCGTCCTGGTCCAGCCCGGTCGCGCCGCCATCCGCGGCTTCGCGCTGCCCGTGGAGCGCGGCCCGGGCACCGCCCAGCCCACCACGGCGCACTGCGCGACGGGTGACGTGCGGCGCGGCGACCGGATCACCGGCACCCGGTCCACCTACGTCCCGGACCCCGGCGCCCCTGCCGAGGTCTGCTTCCCCGGCCCCGGCGGCACGGGCGGCAGCGTCGTCACCGTCCCCGCCACCGACCAGCGCCCGCAGGCGGTTCTGCTCGGCAGCACCGACCTGCTGACCAACGGCACCATCACCCGGGCCGACCACGCCGGGGTGGCGGTCCGCGCGCTCGGGCACTCCCCTCGGCTGGTCTGGTACGTCGCGAACGTCGAGGACATCAGCGCCACCGACCAGAGCGCCGTGTCCACCATCGTCCCGGCCTGGTTCACCCCCGCCCTGCTGCTGCTCGGCTCCGCCGCCCTGGTGCTGATCCTCTGGCGCGGGCGCCGGCTGGGCCGGCTGGTCACCGAGCCGCTCCCCGTCGTCGTGCGTGCCACCGAGACGACCGAGAGCCGGGGCCGGCTCTACCGCAAGGCCCGCGACCGCGACCGGACCCTCGCCGTCCTGCAGGCCGCCACCCGCCGCCGCCTCACCGCCCGGCTGGGCCTGCCTCCCGGCTCGTCTCCCGAAGCGCTGGCCAGCGCGGTCGCGAAGGCAACAGGCCGCCATACGGCCGCCGTCGCGCACCTGCTGGGCAGGCCACCGGCCGAGGGCACCCCACCGCCACCGGTGGCCGACGATGCCACCATGCTGAACCTGGCCAGGGAGCTGGCCCGACTCGAGGAAGAGGTACGCCGCCGATGACCGAGACCGATGACCGCACCGGCCCCGCCGGCGACTCCGTGACCGACGCGACGGGCACCGACACCGCCGGTGCCGACCACGCACGGCGGGCGCTGCTCGCGGTCCGCCACGAGGTCGCCAAGGCCGTCGTCGGGCAGGACGCCGCCGTCTCCGGCATCATCATCGCCCTGCTCGCCCGCGGGCACATCCTGCTCGAGGGGGTGCCGGGCGTGGCCAAGACGCTGCTGGTGCGCTCGCTCGCGGCGGCGCTCGACGTCGACACCAAGCGGGTGCAGTTCACGCCCGACCTGATGCCCGGTGACCTCACCGGGTCGCTGGTCTACGACCAGCGCACGGCCGAGTTCTCCTTCCGGGAGGGACCGGTCTTCACCAACCTGCTGCTCGCCGACGAGATCAACCGGACCCCGCCGAAGACCCAGTCCGCGCTGCTGGAGGCCATGGAGGAGCGGCAGGTCTCGATCGACGGCCGCCCGCACCGGGTGCCCGACCCGTTCCTCGTCGCCGCGACGCAGAACCCGGTCGAGTACGAAGGGACCTACCCCCTGCCCGAGGCGCAGCTGGACCGGTTCCTGCTCAAGGTGGTGCTGCCGCTGCCGCCGCGGGAGGACGAGCAGCAGGTGCTCCTGCGGCACGCCGCCGGGTTCGACCCGCGCGACCTCGCGGCGGCCGGGGTCCGCGCGGTGGCCGGGCCGGCCGACCTGGCGGCGGGCACCGCGGCGGTGCGCAGCGTGAGCGTGTCCCCGGAGATCGCCGGCTACATCGTCGACATCGCCCGCGCCACCCGCTCCTCGCCGTCGCTGGCCCTCGGGGTGAGCCCGCGCGGTGCCACCGCGCTGCTGGCAACGAGCCGGGCGTGGGCCTGGCTCAACGGCCGGGCCTTCGTGACCCCGGACGACGTCAAGGCGCTGGCCCACGCCACCCTCGGGCACCGGCTGACCCTGCGGCCCGAGGCGGAGCTGGAGGGTGTGCACGTCTCCTCCGTGCTGGACAGCGCGCTCGCCTCGGTGCCCGTCCCGCGGTGAGGGCCGTGCCCACCAGCCGTCCTGCTCCCACCAGCCGCGCGTGTCCGGTCGGGAGCGGTATGCCGGGTCGCGCACCTCGGCTGCCCCGACGCGTTGCTGCCGCAGGTGAGCCGTGGCACTGACCGGGCGTGCCGTCATACTCCTGCTGCTGGGTCTCCTCCCGACGGTGGTCTGGCCGAGCGCGACGACGGTGCGGCTCTGGTGGCTCGTGGTCATCGTCGCGGTCGGGCTCGACGTGCTGCTCGCGCTGAGCCCGCGGCGCCTGGAGATCCACCGCGAGCCGCCCGGACAGGTGCGGCTCGGGGACTCCGGGCGCAGTGTCCTCCTGGTGAGCAACCCGACCGCCCGGCGCTTCCACGGGCTGGTGCGCGACGCCTGGCAGCCGTCGGCCGGCGCGGTCGGCGACCGGCACCGCGTGGTCCTGCCCGGCGGGGAGCGGCGCCGGCTGGTCACGCTGCTGACCCCGACCCGGCGCGGCGACCGACTCGCCGACACGGTGACCGTGCGCAGCCTCGGACCGCTCGGCCTCGCGGCACGACAGCGCTCGCTGGACGTGCCGGGGCACATCCGGGCCCTGCCGCCGTTCAGCTCCCGCAAGCACCTGCCCAGCCGCCTGGCGATGCTGCGCCAGCTCGACGGACGCTCGGCGGTGCGCACGAGGGGGCAGGGCACGGAGTTCGACTCCCTGCGCGACTACGTCGAGGGCGACGACGTGCGCAGCATCGACTGGCGCGCGACCGCCCGGCGCACCAACGTGGTGGTCCGCACGTGGCAGCCCGAGCGGGACCGGCGCGTCCTCCTGGTGCTGGACACCTCGCGGGTCGCGGCCGCGCGCGTCGGTGACATGCCCCGGCTCGATGCGGCCATGGACGCGGCGCTGCTGCTGGCCGCACTCGCCAGCCGGGCCGGCGACCGCGTCGACCTGCTCGCCGGGGACCGCCGGATCCGGGCGCGGGTCTCCGGCGCGAGCCGCACCGAGCTCCTCAACGACCTGGTGAGCGGCATGGCGCCGCTGGAGCCGGCGCTGCTGGAGGCCGACTGGCCGCTGCTGGCCGGGGCCGTGACCGGGCTGTCCCGGCAGCGGGCGCTCGTGGTGCTGCTGACGCCGCTGGAGCCGGCCGCCGTCGAGGAGGGGCTGCTGCCGGTGCTGCCGGCCCTGGCCCACCAGCACCGGGTGGTGCTCGCGTCCGTCGCGGACCCGGCGCTCGCGCCGATGGCGGCAGACCGCTCCGGGGTGCGGGAGGTCTACGACGCGGCCGCCGCCGAGCGGACGGTCGCGCTGCGTCAGCGGACCGCGGAGACGTTGCGGCGCATGGGGGTCGAGGTCCTGGACGCCGACCCGGAAGACCTGCCGGTGCGCCTGGCCGACCACTACCTGCTGCTCAAGAGCCAGGGCCTGCTCTGACAGTGGTCCGGCGTCAGGGCCCGCTCTGACTGGAGTCAGGCGGCGACGGGCGCCGCGTCTCCGGCGTCGCGAGCGCTCACGTCCCCGGTGGCGCCCCGGCGCGCGGCCCACCGGCCGGCGGTGAACACGTAGGTCAGGAAGGCGATCTCGGCTACCACGCCAATGCCGATCCGCGCCCACGTCGGTAGCCCGGACGGCGTCACGAACGCCTCGATGATGCCGGAGACCCCGAGCACGACGATGAGCCCGAGGGCGGTGCTCATCGCCGAACGGCCCTCGGCGGCCAGCGACTGCGACCGCGTCCTCGGCCCCGGCTCGATCCACGACCAGAACAGGCGCAGCCCGGTCGCCGCAGCCACGAACACCGCGGTCAGCTCGAGGATCCCGTGCGGCAGGATCAGCCCGAAGAACAACCCGGCCCGGCCGTGGTGGGTGAGGATGGCGCCGGACAGCGCCACGTTCAGGATGTTCTGCCAGAGCAGGTAGACGACCGGGACGCCGAGGATGCCGAACGCGATGCACAGCGCCGACACCCAGACGTTGTTGGTCCAGACGCGGAAGGCGAAGTCGGAGGCGGCGAACTCCGTGTAGTAGTTGGCGAAGTCGGAGTTGACCAGCTGCTTGACCTCCTGCGGCGACAGCAGCGCGCTCTCCACCTGCGGGTGGGCCAGGAACCATGCGCCGATGACGAAGGCCGTCACGACGTTGATGAGCGCGGTCGTGATCCACCACCAGCGGGTGCGGTACAGCTGGGCCGGGAAGGTGTCGGTGAAGAAGCGCGCGGCATCGTGCCACGACAGCGACCGGGTGCCCGCCGTGCGCTGCCGGGCACGGGCGAGCATCGAGGACAGCCACGCCACCAGGGTCGGGTCCGGCGCCGCGGAACGGACGACGGACAGGTGGGTGGCCACCCGCTGGTAGAGGTCGAGCACCTCGTCGGCCTCGGCACCGGTCAGCCGACGCTGGCGCACCAGCTGGTCGAGCCGTTGCCACTCCCCCTGGTGCGCGTTCACGAACGCGTCAAGATCCACACGGCACAGCGTAGGCGAGCACGGGTGAGCGCGGTGAGCGCACGGCATACACTGACCGCGTCATGGCGACCAGCGCGACGATCGGGGTGGGGCACGACGACTTCGTCACGAGCGAAGCCGTCGCGATCGAGCTGCCCGCGGCCACCTTCCCGGTGCGGATGCTGTCCGGGCTGATCGACGTCATCGTCGCCGTCGTCTTCATCTGGGGCCTGAGCGCGATCGCCGCCGTCGTGGCGTCGCCCGGCAGCTCCGCCCTGCTGGCCTCGGCGATGCTGCTCGCGTTCGTGTTCGCCATCGTCGCGCTGCCGGTGACGCTCGAGACGCTGCTGCACGGCCGTTCGCTCGGCAAGCTGGCCCTCGGCCTGCGTACGGTGCGCGACGACGCCGGACCGATCGGCTTCCGCCACGCCCTGACTCGCGCCCTCATCGGCGTCGTCGAGATCTGGCTCTTCCTCGGCGTGCCGGCCCTGGTGTCGGCGCTCATCAGCGAGCGCGGCAAGCGGCTCGGTGACCTGGCGGCCGGCACCTACGTGGTGCGGGACCGGGTGCGGCTGGTGCTGCCGATGCCGGTGCAGATGCCGCCCCACCTCGCCGGGTGGGCGGAGCACGCCGACATCGCTGCGCTCCCGGACTCGCTCGCGCTGTCGCTGCGCCAGTTCCTCGGCCGCGCCCAGACGCTGGCGCCGCCCGTGCGTGCGGACCTCGCCCGGCGCCTGGCGGAACAGACGCTGAAGGACGTCGCGCCGGCTCCGCCACCGGGCACCCACCCTGAGTACGTCATCGCCGCCGTCATCGCCGACCGCCGCCGACGGGACGCCGACCGGCTGCGCCGCGAGGCCGAGCTGCGTCGCCGGTTCAGCAGCGAGTCCGCGCTCTGAGGTGCCTACACTGACACCACGTACGGCCCCTGAGGAGGGCGGCATGGCGATGTCTCTCTGGCTGGTGCTGCTGCCGGTCATCGGCCTGCTGGTCGTGGCCGCCGTGGTGGTCAGCGTGGTGCTGGTCCTCCACGCGACGAGGGCCAAGCCGGTGCCGGTCGAGCACCGGCCCCCACCACCGCCCGGTCCCTAGCACTGCCGCGGAAGGCCCCGGCTACGCGAGTACTTGGGCGTAGCCGGGCTTGACGACGTCCTCGATCAGCGCCAGCCGCTCGTCGAACGGCAGGAACGCCGACTTCATCGCGTTGACGGTGACCCACCGGAAGTCCTCCAGCGACCAGCCGCAGTCGTCGCGCAGCAGGGCCAGCTCGCGGCTCATCGAGGTGCCACTCATCAACCGGTTGTCGGTGTTGACCGTGACGCGGAACTTCAACCGCTTGAGCAGCGAGATCGGGTGCGTGGCAATGGCTCTCGCCGCCCCCGTCTGCACGTTGCTGCTCGGGCACATCTCCAGCGGGATCCTCCGGTCCCGGACGTATGCCGCGAGGAGGCCGAGCGTGACGTCGTCGGGCTTCGCGGCGCTCGCCCGGGCGACGTCCGCGGCATACGGCTCTCCGTCGACCCGGAGGTCGTCGACGATCCGCACCCCGTGGCCGAGCCGGTCGGCACCGCACCACTGGATCGCCTCCCAGATGCTCGGCAGGCCGAAGGCCTCGCCGGCGTGGATGGTGAAGTGGGCATTCTGGCGGCGCAGGTACTCGAACGCGTCGAGGTGTCGAGTGGGTGGGAACCCGGCCTCGGCGCCGGCGATGTCGAAGCCGACCACCTCGCGGTCGCGGTACTCCACCACCAGTTGGGCGATCTCGGTGCTCTTGGCCGCGTGCCGCATGGCCGTCAGCAGGGAGGTCACGCGGATGCGGTGGCCCGCCTCGGCCGCCAGCCGCTCGCCCTCCCGGAAGCCGGCGTTGACGGCGTCGATGACCTCTCCCAGCGTCAGGCCGCGGGTCAGGTGCTGCTCGGGGGCATAGCGGACCTCGGCATACACCACGCCGTCCGCGGCCAGGTCCTGGGCGCACTCACGGGCGACCCGCCGCAGGCCCTCGACCGTCTGCATCACCGCGAGCGTGTGCTCGAAGGTCTCCAGGTAGCGCTCCAGCGACCCGGAGTCCGCCGACTCGCGAAACCACAGGCCGAGCTCACCGGAGTCGGTCGTCGGCAGGCCGTCGTAACCGACCTCCTGGGCGAGCTCGACGATGGTCTGCGGGCGGAGCCCACCGTCGAGGTGGTCGTGCAGCAGGACCTTCGGCAGGCGGCGCAGCTCCTCCTCGCGTGCCTCAGGCTCAGGCACCGGCATCGACCTCCTCCTCACGACCGACCGCTTCCGGGCTGAACGCCGGCAGGCACACCGCGACGTACTCGGCGCCGTCCTCGCCGCAGCGGTAGCGGATCCGCTCGCCGGCGCTGGTGATGATCGACTGCCCGGCGCTCACGGTCGTCGGCCCGCCCTCGTGCTCGACGATCACGCTGCCCTTGAGCACCAGCGTGATCTCGTCGAACCGCGGCTGCTGGTGCGGCTCCTCCCAACCGGGCGGGGCGACCATGTGGGCGACCGAGACGGCCTCCGTGCCGGTGTTCACCCGGCCGACGTGCTCGTCGATGATCTTGCCGCTACCAGGTGGCTGCACGGGGATGCGGGTCGGGTTCGCAATGAACTGTGGCATGCCGCCACCGTAGCGCCGCCGGGGTGGACCGTCAGGCGGCGAGGTCGACCGACGCCGGCTCGACCTCGACGCCGTCCTGCGCCGGTGTCAGGTGGTGGCGCAGCCGCCAGAACAGCACCGCCCCCAGCGCGGTGCCGCCGACCGTGCACACCACCCAGACATCGGCCCGTCCGTGACCGATCAACAGGCCGGCGAGCGCCGGGCCGATGATCATGGCCACCGTCCACGACATGCCCAGCAGCGCGTTGTAGCGACCGCGCAGGTGCTCGGGCGCGAGGTCGTTGACGACCGCGGGGGCCAGCGGCGCCCACAACGTCTCGCCGAGGCCGAAGAAGCCGAGCCCCGCGACGACCAGCGCCACGGTGAGCCAGCCGTCGACCGCTCCCGACAGCGCGATCACCGCCCAGGAGAGCGACCACGTGCCCGCACAGAGGGCG
>NZ_DASSTI010000189.1:0-18320 GCF_035708005.1 Segeticoccus sp.
AGCAGGACCAGGTCGACGTCGCTGAGGGGGCCGCCGTCGCAGCGGGCCAGGCTGCCGACGGCGGCCAGCGCCACCCCGTCCGAGGAGTGCCCGGCCAGCGCCTGCTCCCAGACGTCCGCCAGCCAGTCACGGGTGAGGGTCGTGACCGCGGCCCGGCGTGCGTGGCCGGCGCCGGGGGCCGCGAAGCCCCGGGCGCCGGCCACGTCGAGCCGGCGCGCGGCCAGGCCGGTGGATCCGGCCGGCCTGCCGCCCTTGGTGCTGGCTGTCACAGCTCCCCTCTCGCCGGCCGACGACCACTTCCGCCCGCGGTGCGGCGGGTCGTCCGCGACACGCCGCACCATCCGGAGAAGTGGTCGTCCGTCCGCATCACTAGAGCGCGTCGAGCCCACGCTCACCGGTCCGGACCCGGACGACGTCCTCGACCGGGACGGTCCAGATCTTCCCGTCCCCGATGCGGCCGGTCTGGGCCGCCTTGAGGACCACGTCGACGACCGAGCCGGCGTCGACGTCGTCGACCAGGACCTCGACCCGGACCTTCGGGACGAAGTCGACCTGGTACTCCGCGCCCCGGTAGACCTCGCTGTGCCCGCGCTGGCGGCCGTATCCGGAGGCCTCGCTGACGGTCATGCCGGAGATGCCGTAGGCCTCGAGCGCCTCCTTCACCTCGTCGAGCTGGTGGGGCTTGATGATGGCGGTGACGAGCTTCATGCCGACGCTCCCTCGTGAGTCCTGGCCGGTTGCCCGGCCTGGGGTGGTCCGGAGTGGCTCGCAGGCAGCCCCGCAGCGAACCGGCCACCGGTGACGCCGCTGATGTCGTAGCCGGTCTCGGCGTGCTCGCGCAGGTCGATGCCGGCGACCTCGTGGTCGGTCTCCACCCGGAAGCCCATGGTGCGCTGGATGACCACGCCGATCACGGTGGTGACCAGGAACGAGAACGCGAGCACCGCGACCGCGCCGACGGCCTGCCGCCACAGCTGGTCGAGCCCGCCGCCGTAGAACAGGCCGTCGACGCCGGCCGGGGCCGAGGCACTGGCGAGGAAGCCCACCCCCAGCGTCCCGACCAGGCCACCGACGAGGTGGACCCCGACGACGTCCAGGCTGTCGTCGAACCCGAGGCGGAACTTGAGGGACACGGCATACGCACACACGGCACCGGCCACCAGGCCGAGGAGCACCGACCCGACCGGGGTGAGCGCAGAGCACGCCGGGGTGATGGCGACGAGGCCGGCGACCACCCCCGAAGCCGCGCCGAGCGAGGTGGGGTGGCCGTCGCGGCGCCGTTCCACGAGCAGCCAGCCGAGCATCGCCGCGCCGGTGGCCGCCAGCGTGTTCACCCAGGCGACCGCAGCGGTCCCGTTGGCCCCCAGCGCCGATCCCGCGTTGAACCCGAACCACCCGAACCACAGGATGCCGGCGCCGATCATGACGAGGGTGAGGTTGTGCGGCCGCATCGGCTCCCTGCCGAACCCGACGCGCTTGCCGAGCACCAGCGCGAGCGCCAGGCCGGCGGCGCCGGCGTTGATGTGGATCGCCGTGCCCCCGGCGAAGTCGATTGCCTTGAGCTGGTTGGCGATCCAGCCACCCCGCTCCGCCGCGAACCCGTCGAACGCGAACACCCAGTGCGCCACCGGGAAGTACACGACGGTCGCCCACACGACGGTGAACACGGTCCACGCGGTGAACCTGGCGCGGTCGGCGATGGCGCCGCTCACCAGGGCCACCGCGATGATCGCGAAGACCGACTGGAAGGCGACGAACGCGGCCGCCGGGATGGTCCCGAACACCCGGTCCCCCAACAACCCGTCGAGCCCGAAGTGCTGGAAGGGGTTTCCGACGATGCCGTGCCACGACTCGCCGAACGCCTCGCTGTAGCCCCACAGCACCCACGCCACCGAGACGGTGCCGAGGGCGATGAAGCTCATCATCATCATGTTCAGGACGCTCTTGGACCTGACCATGCCGCCGTAGAAGAGCGCGAGACCGGGAGTCATGAACAGCACCAGAGCGGCACTGGCCAGGACCCAAGCGGTGTCGCCGGTGTTGATGTCCATGCCGAGAGGGTGGCGGGCGCGCGTTTCGGGCGGCGCCGGCTCGTGTTACGGGCGTGTTAGAAGATTTTCGGTATGCCGCGTGGCGGGCTCGCGCTCAGAACGCCGAGACCGTGGCGGGTGCCCGCTGTGGGCGGGACAGCGCTCGTACGAGCGCATCCTGTCCGTGGCGCCGCACCGCGACCCCCGTGAGCAGGCCCAGCACCGGGGTCAGCACGGTCTCCTCGAACTGCGGCGTGGGGGTCCCGACGCTGGCGGCGAGGTCGTCGCTGTGCACGACGATCTCCATCATCCGTGTCGTGAGGAAGTCCTCGGTGCGCAGCGACCAGCCCTGCCAGGCGATGTGGACCGTGTCCGGGTCGCGGGGAGCGTCCAGCAGGGCCGGCAGTCGCTCGAGCACCTCGCTGCCCTCGGTGAGGACTGCATCAGGGCCCGCCGAGGCCGCGGCGTTGTCCTGCTCGTCCTGCTCCGGGTCGGTGCGGCCGGCCTGCGACTCGCGCACCCACACGGCTCGCGCGTAGTGCTCGAGCATCGGGATCGGTGGTTGGTCGACGGTGGGCGCCGACATCAGGCGCTCGGTGTTGCCGGCCTGCTTGAGCAGGTGGTGGGCGAGTCCGCCGACCGTCATGCCGGCGCAGGCGCTCTCGCTCCCCCAGGCATCACGCACCTGCCGCGAGGAGGCCAGCTCGTGGGCGGCCTTGGCGGCGGACAGGAACGCGGCGACGTGCTCGGCTCGGGTCATGGCCCGACACTAGCCGTGCCCCGGTCGCGTTCGTCGTGGCAGGGCAGGCGGTAGCGTCGGTGCGCGCCTACCGTGGACTGACGTGGACTGGTTCGTCGCCGACGGGTACTGGCTGGCCCGGCTGGTCTTCCAGCGGGGCCTCGCGGTGGTCTACCTCGTGGCCTTCGTGGCAGCGCTGCGCCAGTTCCGTGGGCTGCTCGGCGAGCACGGGTTGCTGCCCGTGCCGGAGTTCTTGGGCCAGGTGCCGTTCCGACGTTCGCCGAGCCTGTTCCACTGGCACTACTCCGACCGCCTGTATGCCGCGGTGTCCTGGGCCGGAGCTGCCCTCGCGTCGGGCGTCGTGGTCGGTCTGGCCGACCGGGTGCCGTGGTGGGTGGGCACGGTGTGGTGGCTGGTGCTGTGGGTGCTGTACCTGTCCATCGTCAACGTCGGACAGCGGTGGTACGGCTTCGGCTGGGAGTCCCTGCTGCTCGAGGTCGGGTTCCTGGCCGCCTTCACCGGCAACGCCCACACGGACCCACCGCTGCTGCTGCTCGTGCTGCTGCGCTGGGTGCTGTTCCGGCTCGAGTTCGGCGCGGGGCTGATCAAGCTGCGTGGCGACCGGTGCTGGCGCGACCTGACCTGCCTGTACTACCACCACGAGACCCAGCCGATGCCGGGTCCGTTCAGCTGGTGGTTCCACCACCTGCCCAGACCACTGCACCGGGTCGAGGTCGCGGCCAACCACGTCACGCAGCTGGTGGTGCCGTTCGGGCTCTTCGCGCCCCAGCCGGTCGCCGGCACCTGCGCGGCCATCATGATCGTCACGCAGCTGTGGCTGGTGGCCAGCGGCAACTTCTCGTGGCTCAACTGGATGGCCATCGTGCTGGCGTTGTCGGTGCTGCCGGACCGCTGGTGGGCGTTCCTGCTGCCCGGCTCGGGCGCGCACCCGGCGTGGTCCCTGCCGTGGTGGTTCTTCGCGCTGGTGCTCGCAGCGACGGTGCTCGTGCTGGCGTTGAGCTGGCGGCCGGCGCAGAACCTCGTCTCGCGCCGCCAGCTGATGAACGCCAGCTTCGACCGGCTCCACCTGGTCAACACCTACGGCGCGTTCGGCAGCGTGACGAAGGTCCGCTACGAGGTGGTCGTGGAGGGGACCGCGGACCCGCCCGGCGGCGAACGGCATTGGCAGGAGTACGAGTTCAAGGGCAAACCCGGCGACGTCACGCGGCTGCCCCGCCAGTTCGCGCCCTACCACCTGCGCCTGGACTGGCTGATGTGGTTCGCCGCGCTCTCACCGGCCTATGCCGAGCCGTGGTTCACGCGGATGCTGCGCGCGCTGCTGGAGGGGGACCCGTCGCTGCGCAAGCTGTTGCGCCGGGACCCCTTCGACGGCCGGCCACCGGTCGCGGTGCGGGCCCGGCTGTTCCGCTACCGCTTCAGCACCTGGGGCGAGTGGCGGCATACCGGGGCGTGGTGGCAGCGCACGCTGGTCGGGGACTACGCGGGTCCGCTGACCCGCCGCTGACGCAGGTTCGGAGGCGGTCAGTGTCCCCACGAGGTCGTGGGCGTGGGGCCGATCGCCACCGGCCCGGAGAACTGGTGGCCGCGCCGCCGACGCTCCCGCTCCTGCTCGCGCTCCTCGTCCTCGGGCCGGCGCCGCGGCGCGAACAGCAGGTGGTAGGCCAGCCCGGCGGCCGTGGCCAGGACCAGCTTGTCGAGGACGTCGGCGGTCCAGTCCTCCTGGTCCCACTGCTCGGGGTGGAACCGCCCGAGCGCGGTGCTCAGGGCCAGGTCGCCGCCGTAGACGGCCGCGAAGACCGCCCCGATGGCCGGTATGCCGTGCAGTCCCCGCCGCGCTGCCAGCGCGTGCGCGAGGCCCCACTGGGCGCCGAGGGTGAGCCGGTCGGCCCAGTCGTCGCCGGTGTGCGGCAGGTCGAAGTTCTCGCCGGCGAATCCGACGAACGCGCCGCCCGTCAGGCCGGCGAGGGTGCCCCGAACGAGGCTGGACAGGAGGGAGGGGCGATGGGTGGCCATACGTGATCGTGTGGCCGATTCCGGCGGCCCGCAACCGGGCGGAGCGGCAGCGGCGCGGCGGCCGGCCTACTCGGGTGCGGCGCCCGCGTCGAGCTGCTGGGCGAGGTAGCCCTGCAGCCCGACCCGCTCGATCGCCTCGAGCTGGCTCTCGAACCAGTCAGCGTGCTTCTCCTCGTCGCGCACCATCTCCTCGAAGACGGCGGCGCTGCCGTGGTCGCCGAGGTCGTGGCACTCCTTGGCGGCGGCGTTGAACTGCGCGACGGCGCCCACCTCGCTGTCCAGGGCGAGGCGCAGCATCTCCTCGGGCGACTCGCCGACCTGGATCGCGTTGAGCTTCTGCAGGTTGGGGTGGCCCTCGAACAACAGGATCCGGTTGATCAGGGCGTCGGCGTCGCGCATCTCGTCGATGGACAGGTCGTAGAAGACCTTGCCCAGCTTCGGGAAGCCCCAGTTGTCCAGCATCCTGGCGTGCAGGAAGTAGGTGTTGGTGACGGTGAGCTCGAGGGTCAGGGCCTCATTGAACAGTTGCACCACGCGCGGGCTGATCGGTTGCACCTGCGACCTCCAGGAGGGCTGCATCGACGCCGCCGACCGGCCGGTCGACAGTGGGGCCATGCTGGCACAGCAGCGCCTTCACGGAGAACACACAGCCGCCGCAGTTCTGCCCCGCGCCGGTGGCCTGGCAGGCCTGGGCGAGCGTGCAGGCGCCCTGGTCGAGCGCCGCCCGCACGTCGCGGTCGGTGACGACCTCGCAGTGGCAGATGATCACGGAGGGAAGGCTAACCTAACCTCGCGGTGGTGCGCTACTCGGCCGCGTACGCCCGCGCCACCGCCGCCCCCAGCCGGGCGTTGTTGCGCACCAGGGCGATGTTGGTGCGCAGGCTCTCACCGCCGGTGATCTCCACGATCCGCCCCAGCAGGAACGGCGTGGCCTCCTTGCCGCTGATGCCGGCGGCGGCCATGTCCGCCAGGGCTTGGTCGATGATCGCCGAGATCCGCTCCGAGGGGATCTCCTCCTCCTCCGGGACCGGGTTCGCCAGCAGCACCCCGCCGCGCAGGCCGAGGTCCCACTTGGCGTGCATGAGCGCCGCGGCCTCCTCGGGGTCCTCCACCCGCAGCGGGACCGGCTGCCCGCTGTGCCGGGAGTAGAACGCCGGGAAATCGTCGGTGCGGTAACCGAGCACCGGCACGCCCAGCGTCTCCAGCCGCTCCAGGGTCAGCCCGATGTCGAGGATGCTCTTCACCCCGGCGCTCACCACGGTGACGTCGGTGCGGGCCAGCTCCTCGAGGTCGGCGCTCACGTCGAACGTCTCGCCCGCGCCGCGGTGCACGCCGCCGATGCCACCCGTCACGAACACGGGTATGCCGGCCAGCGCCGCAATCCGCATCGTCGCCGCGACGGTGGTCGCCCCGTGGGCCCGCCTGGCCATGACGTAGGGGATGTCGCGGATGCTCACCTTGGCGACGTCACCGCTGGAGCCGAGCAGCTCCAGGTCCGGGGTGGTGAGCCCCACCCGGGGACGGCCGTGCAGGATCGCGATGGTCGCCGGCACGACGCCCTCGTCGCGGAGCAGCTGCTCGACGCCGCGGGCGGTCTCGACGTTCTGCGGGTAGGGCATGCCGTGACTGATGATCGTGCTCTCCAGCGCTACGACGGGCCGGCCGGACTGCAGGGCGCTGCGGACCTCGGCGGTGACCTCCAGCGCGGGGTGTGGGTTGCTCATCGGGTCCTCTCATCGTGGGGGGAAGGGGCTGGCTGCGCGGACGGGACGGGCTGCGCGGCGAGGGCGGCGGCCATCGCGGCAGCGAGGTCGGGGCGCACGGTATGCGGGCTCTGCACCGTCAGGGCGGCGGCGAGGTGACCCTGGCGGGCCGCCTCGAGCGGATCGGCACCGGCCAGCAGGGCGTGGGCGAAGGCCGCGAGCATCGCGTCGCCGGCCCCGGTCACGTCCTGCACGGTGACGGTGGGGGAGGGCAGGTGGACGGGCTCGCGGCCGCGGGTGGCGAGGACGCTGCCGCGCGGGCCCTGCCGCACCCACACGTGGGTCACGCCGCGGTCGTGCAGTGCGGCGGCGGCAGCCCGCAGCTGCTCGTCGGGCGCGGCCCCGCGGTCGCCGCTCTCGCTGGGTGCGGGGGCGAGCAGGGCCGGGAGCTCGTCCTCGTTCGGGGTGACGGCGAGCAGCGGGTGGTCCGGTCCGAGCAGGGGCGCCGCGCGCCGGGCCTTGGGCACGCTCACCGGGTCCAGCAGGCAGGGCACGCCGGCCGCCGCGCAGGTCCGCAGCAGGTGCTCCAGCGTCGGCGCAGCGAGGTTGCCGTCGGCGATGACCAGGGCGGCGCCGCGGAGGAGGTCCGTGACCGGCGCGAGGTCGGCCGGGCCGAGGGCGTCGGCGGCGGCCATGTCGGCGACCGCGACGAGCAGCTCGCCGGTGTGGTCCAGCACCGCCGTGTAGGTGCCCGTCCGCTCCGCCGAGCGCAGCACCGCGCTCACGTCGACGCCGGCGGCCCGCGTCTGTTCCAGCAACGCCTCCCCGGCGGCGTCCTGACCGACCGCGGCCACCAGGTGCGTGGGCGTGCCGAGCCGGGCCAGGTTCTCGGCGATGTTGCGCCCCACCCCGCCGTTGCCCATGACCGCCCGGCCCGGGTTGCTCGTCCCGGGCACCGCCGGCTGCGCCGAGCGCACCTTGATGTCGACGTTGGCGCCCCCGACGACGACGGCGTACCCACCCGGGCACGGCAGGGAGGCGCGCGTGGACGGCATACCGGAAATCTACGGGGTGCGGATGCCCGGTGGTGCAGCCGCGGGATGGCAGGACCGGCGGGGCCTCGACACAATGGGCGACGACGGCGCCGATCGCCGGCGCCGGGCCGCGGCTGGCCCCGGACGCGAGGGATCGGACGAGAGGGATCGGATGAGCATCGAGCAGCTCGAGCACACGAACCAGATCGGAGAGGGCGCCGGTGGGGGCCACCGACCGCGCATCGTCGTGGTCGGGTCCGGCTTCGGCGGGCTGTTCGGCGCGCAGGCGCTCAAGCACGCCGACGCCGAGGTCACCCTCGTGGCGCGCACGAGCCACCACCTGTTCCAGCCGCTGCTCTACCAGGTGGCGACCGGCATCCTGTCCGAGGGGGAGGTCGCGCCCGCCACCCGGGAGGTGCTCAGCCGGCAGCGCAACACCGAGGTCGTGACGGGCAACGTCACCCACATCGACCTCGAGAAGCGCACGGTGACCGCGCACATCCTGGACCGTGAGAGCGTCTACCCGTACGACTACCTGCTGCTGGCTGCCGGTTCGGGCCAATCCTGGTTCGGGCACAACGAGTTCGCCGTCCACGCCCCCGGGATGAAGAGCATCGACGACGCGCTGGAGCTGCGCGGGCGGATCTTCGGCTGCTTCGAGCTGGCCGAGATCGCGGCCGACCGGGGCAAGCCGGAGGACGTCGACCGGCTGATGACCTTCGTGGTCGTCGGCGCTGGGCCGACCGGGGTGGAGATGGCCGGGCAGATCGCCGAGCTGTCCAAACGCACCCTCAAGCACGACTTCCGGCGGATCGACCCGACGCGGGCGCACGTGATCCTCGTCGACATGGTCGACAAGGTCCTCGGCAACTTCGGGGACCACCTGGGCGGCATCGCCCGGCGCCGGCTCGAGCAGATGGGCGTCGACATCCGGCTCGGCGCCAAGGTGGTGGACGTCGACGCCACCGGCATCGTCGTGGAGCACCAGGACGGCAGCCGCAACCGGATCGAGGCGGTGTGCAAGGTGTGGGCGGCCGGCGTGGAGGCCAGCCCGCTGGGGCGGGTGGTCGCCGAACAGGCCGGCGCCGAGGTCGACCGGGCGGGGCGCGTCAAGGTCAACCCGGACATGACGCTGCCCGGTCACCCGGAGGTCTTCGTGGTGGGCGACCTGGCCTCCCTGCCCGGCCTGCCCGGGCTGGCGCAGGGAGCGATCCAGACCGCCCGCTACGCCGCGCGCCAGATCATGCGCCGCATCGCCGGGTCCCCCCCCGAGGGACCGTTCGAGTACTTCGACAAGGGCCAGATGGCCACGGTGTCGCGGTTCAGTGCGGTCGCCAGCATCGGCAAGGCGCGTTTCGGCGGGTTCCCCGCGTGGGTTCTGTGGCTGGGCGTGCACCTCGTCTACATCATCGGGTTCAAGAACCGCGTCACGACGCTGCTGCACTGGGCGGTCAGCTTCCTCGGGCGGGGCCGTGCCGAGCGCACGGTGACCGAGCAGCAGATCTTCGCCCGGCTGGCGCTCGAGCAGCTCGGCGACGAGTTCGCCCCGAGCTTCGAGCAGACCCGCCCCGGCCACCAGCAGGACGAACCGCAGCCGCCGATCCGCTGAGGAGGCGTTCTCCGTTGCCATCGACCGGAGTTCGGGCTCCAGCACGGTGATGCTGCACCTGACCTGATCCCGCGTTTCTGCCGGCACCAGGTCCTGGCGGAGGACGGGAGGCGGGGTGGGTGCCCGGCTCCGCCGCCCGTCGCCTGAAGTGGTGCCGAACGTCGCTTAGGGTGTCGCCATGCCCTTGGACTACCCGATCGTGGAGCGCGCGCTGCCCAACGGGCTGCGGGTGGTCGTCTCCGAGGACCACGCGGTCCCCACCGTCACGGTGAACATCTGGGTGGGGGTCGGCTCGCGGCACGAGGCCGAAGGTCGCACCGGCTTCGCGCACCTCTTCGAGCACCTGATGTTCCAAGGGTCGGCCCACGTCGCCAGCGGTGAGCACTTCAGCGCGCTGATGGCCCAGGGGGCGCGACTCAACGCGACCACCTGGTTCGACCGGACCAACTACTTCGAGACCGTGCCCAAGGGCGCGTTCGAGCTCGCGCTGTGGATGGAGGCCGACCGGCACGGCCGGCTGCTGGAGGCGGTCACCCAGGAGAACCTCGACAACCAGCGCGACGTGGTCAAGGAGGAGAAGCGGCAGCGCTACGACAATGTGCCCTACGGCACCGCGCTGAGCGACCTCTACGCCACCGTCTTCCCCAAGGGGCACCCCTACCACCACCCGACCATCGGGGCGATGGAGGACCTCGACGCCGCCAGCCTCGAGGACGTGCACGCCTTCTACCGCCGGCACTACCGGCCGGACAACACCGTCCTCACCGTGGTCGGCGACGTCGCGGCGGAGGAGGCCTTCGCGGCGGCCGAGCGCTACTTCGGCGGCCTGCCCGCCGCCGAGGTCACCTCTCGCGGGCCGGTGGACGCGCTCGCGCCGCTCACCGAGCCGATGCGCACCGAGCGGGTGGTGCACGTGCCCCACGACCGGCTCTACCTGGGGTTCCGGCTGCCCGTCGACTCCACCAGCGAGTTCTGGGCCGCGTCGCTGGCACTGGACTGCCTGGGCAGCATGGCGATCTCCCGGCTCTACCGCCGGCTGGTGCGCGGTGACGAGCTGGCCACGCACGTCGCGGCACACGGGATGGGCCTGGTCGACGGGGTCTCGCTCGGGCTCGTCGTGGTCGACGTCGCCGACGGCGTCAGCCCGGACACCGCCGAACAGGCCGTCTGCGCGGAGCTGGAACGGTTCGCCGCGTCCGGACCGACCGACGTGGAGCTCGAGGCGGCACGCTCGCAGACCGAACGGTCCTGGCTGTCCGCCCTCGCCGCCCAAGACGAGCGGGCCGACCTGATCAGCCGGTTCGGCCTGCTGCACGGCGACCCGGGCTTCATCAACACCTTCCTGGACCACCTCGCCGACGTCAGTGCCGCACAGGTGCGCGAGGCGGCGGCCCGCTACCTCCTGCCCCACGCGCGAGCCGTGGTCGCCTATCTGCGCGCCGGGACCGACGAGGAGGACCGGGTGATCGAGGAAGCAGCGCAGGACGACGCCGTCGGCGGGCCCGAGGACGGGGACGCAGGTGGTCCGCAGCCTTCGGGTGGTCCGGAGGGCGTGGGTGGGATCGCCACGCAGGATCGGGCAGAGGGGCAGAACGACAACGAAGGAGCCGCATCGTGAGCACTGGCCAGCCGGGTCTGGCAACCCTGCCGCCCCGCCCGGAGGTCCAGCCGGCCGAGCCGTGGGAGTTTCCCGGGGCGCGCCGCGGCGAGCTGCCGAACGGCATGACGACGGTCGCCTACGACATTCCCGGACAGTACGTCCTGTCGCTGCGCGTCGCGTTCCACGCCCCGCTGCGCCTCGAGCCGCGCGACCGCGAGGGTGTCGGCACGATCATGGCCCGCACCATGGACGAGGGCACGCGCTCCCATGACGCCGACGAGATGGCCGAGGCGCTCGAGCGTGCGGGCATCGCCGTCGGTGCCGGGATGGCCGAGTCGGGCCTCGTCGTCGACGTCGACGTGGCACCCCGGCACTTCGCGCGGGCGCTGGAGCTGCTCACCGAGTTCCTCAGCGAGCCGGCGTTCCCCGAGGCCGAGGTCGCCCGCCACGTGCGCGCCCGCCTCGCCGAGATCGAGCACGAACGGGCCGCGCCGGGCAGCCGCGCGGCGCTGGAGTTCCTGCGCACCTACTTCCAGCCGTCCGAACGCGCCGCGCGTCCCGCCGCCGGTGCCCGCGACACGGTCGCCCGGATCACCCGCGACGACGTCGCCGCCTTCCACGCCCGGCACGTCCACCCGGACCGCGCCACGCTCGTCGTCGCCGGTGACCTGTCCGGGCTCGACGTGGACGCCCAGCTCGCCGCGACCCTCGGCGCATGGACGACGACTCCGCCCGTCGAGGAGGACCCCGCCCCGGACCCGGGCGCACATCGGGCACGCGCCAGCCGGCGCCGCCGTGACGACGCGGCCCGCATCGTGTTCGTCGACCGCCCGGGTTCGGTCCAGACCGAGCTCTACGTGGGCTGTCCGGGACCGGACCGGCGCACGAAGGGCGGCTGGTCGGCATACAGCGTGCTGGGGTTCGTCCTCGGCGGCTCACCCAACGCGCGGATCGACGCGGTGCTGCGCGAGGAGAAGGGCTTCACCTACGGCATCCGCTCCGGCTTCCGACCGCACCACCGCGGTGGGCTGTTCCTGACCAGCGGGTCGGTGCGGGCGGACTCGACCGCGGAGTCGCTCGGGCTGCTGCTCGACATCCTCGACGGGGCGCGCGAGGGCTTCACCGAGGAGGAGGCGCGCGAGGGCGTGGACTACGTCGGGCGCACGGCCCCGGGCCGGTTCGCCACCTCCGACGCGGTGGCCGACGAGGCGGCGCTGCTGGCCCTCGACGGGCTGACCACCGACTTCACCAGCCAGACCCTCGCCGGGCTGGCGGACCTGGACGCGCAGGCGCTGGGGGACGCGTACGACCGCTACGTGACGGGTGAGTGGACGGTCATCGTGGTCGGCGACGCCAAGGAGTATGCCGACCCGGTGCGTCGGCTGCGTCGCGGTGACGTCACCGTCGTGCCCGCCTGAGCGACGCCTGCACCGACTGGAGGACTGCCGTCACGAGAGGCGGCGGAGGACCTCCTCGTGCAGGATCCCGTTGGTGCTCACGCCGTTGCTGCCGAACGGTCCCTCGGTGCCGTCCAACGCCGTGAACCGGCCGCCCGCCTCGGTGACGATCGGCGCGAGCGCGGCCATGTCGTAGAGCGCCAGCTCCGGCTCCGGCGCGATGTCCACGGCGCCCTCGGCCACGAGCATGTGCGACCAGAAGTCGCCGTAGGCGCGGCTCCGCCAGCAGTCGTCGCACAGCTGGAGCAGCTGGTCCTGCTTGCCGCGCTCGCGCCAGCCGCCGAGGCTGGAGTAGGAGAGCGAGGCGTCCTCCAGGCGGGAGACCTTGGACACGCTGATCGCCCGGGCGTTCATCAGGCTCCGGCCGGTCCAGGCGCCCGAGCCCTTGGCGGCCCACCAGCGCCGGCCGAGGGCCGGTGCCGCGACGAGCCCGAGCACCGCCTCGTCGCCGTCGACAAGGCCGATGAGGGTGGCCCACACCGGCACGCCGCGCACGTAGTTGTGCGTCCCGTCGATGGGGTCGATGACCCAGCGGCGCGGTCCGTGACCGGTGGTCTCCATCTCCTCGCCCTCGACGGCGTCCCGCGGGCGGGTGCGCCCGAGCTGGTAGCGGATCAGCTCCTCGGCCTCCCGGTCGGCGTCGCTGACCAGCGTCAGGTCCGGCTTGGTCTCCACGACCAGGTCCTTGGCCTGGAACCGGGAGGTGGTGAGCCGCTCGACGTTGTCAGCGAGCACGTGGGCGAGGCGCAGGTCGTCGTCGTATCGGGGCACGCTTGGCAGGCTAACCGGTCGCGTGACACGGCGGTGGGAGCACCGCCGCGCCCCCGCCGCGGGCGCTTCCTCCATCGGCTACAAGGGTGGTGGCCTGCGGGGTTCCGGCGCTCCAGTGGTCAGTCGCCGGCCTGCGGCGTCCGGCTCTCCAGCAACCGGCGCAGGGACTCCAGCCGCGAGGGCCCGGCTGGTCCGGCGTGCCCCTCGGCCACCCAGGCGTCGAGCGCGCACTCCGGCTCGTCGTGGGTGCAGCCGCGCGGGCAGCCGGCGGTGCCGGGCTCGAGGTCGGGGAAGTGGTGGATGATCCGCCCGGGGTCGACGTGGGCCAACCCGAACGAGCGCACGCCTGGGGTGTCCACCACCCAGCCGCCGTCGCCGCTGTTCCCTCTCGCGGCTCCTGCGACGTCGCCGCTGTTCCCTCTCGCGGCTCCTGCGACGTCGCCGCTGTTCCCTCTCGCGGCTCCTGCGCTGGGCAGTCGCAGCGCCACCGCCGATGTGGAGGTATGCCGGCCCCGACCGGTCACGTCGTTGACGGCGCCGGTCGCTCGCCTCGCCTCGGGCACGAGTGCGTTGACCAGCGTCGACTTGCCCACCCCGGAGTGGCCGACGAGGACGCTGAGCCGGCCGCGCAGGTGGTCGTGGACCGCCTCGAGCCCGCTGAGCGCTCGACCCGGCGAGGTCGCGGGATCGTCCTTCGTCGCACCACCCCCCGTCACGCGGGCCGCCGGCACCATCGCCGTCACGACGTGCGGCACCTCGAGCGGCGCGTAGCGCTCGAGGAACTCGGCGGGGTCGACGAGGTCGGCCTTGGTGATGACCAGCAACGGGTCCATGCCGGCGTCGTAGGCGGCGACCAGGCAGCGGTCGATGAGCCGCGGCCGGGGCTCGGGGTCGGCGACGGCGGTGACGACGACCAGCTGGTCGGCGTTGGCCACGATGACCCGCTCGACCGGGTCGGTGTCGTCGGCCGTTCGACGCAGCACGGAGGACCGCGGCTCGGTCCGCACGATGCGCGCCAGGGTGCCCGGTTCGCCCGAGGTGTCGCCCACGAGCGCGGCTCGGTCACCCACGACGACGCTGGTGCGGCCGAGCTCACGGGCCTTCATCGCGGTGACGACCGTGCCGTCGACCAGGACGGTGTAGCGGCCCCGGTCCACGGCGGTCACCAGACCGGTGACGGCGTCCTCGTGGCTGGGCCGCTCCTTGGTGCGCGGCCGGGACCCTCGTCGTCCCGGCCGGATCCGCACGTCGCTCTCGTCGTAGTCGCGACGGCGAGGGCTCACCAACGGCCCTCGGGGTCGGCGGCCAGGGGGCGGCGGCCCTCGAAGGGGTCGCTGGCCTCGTCAGCGGCGCACCGGTCGGTCGAGGGGGTCTCGCCCGACAGCAGTCCGGTCCACATCCCGGGGAAGTCCGGCAGCGTCTTGCCGGTCGTGGCGATGTTCTCCACGACCAGTCCGGGCACGGCCAGGCCGAGAACCGCCGCGGCCATCGCCATCCGGTGGTCGTCGTAGGTGTGGAACGTGCCGCCGTGCAACGGTCTCGGCACGATGTGCAGCGCGTCGGGGCTCTCCTCGACCTGCGCGCCGAGGGCGCCCAGCTCGGTGGCGAGGGCGTGCAGCCGGTCGGTCTCGTGTCCCCGCAGGTGGGCGATGCCGCGCAGCCGGGACGGCGAGGTCGCCAGCGCCGCCAGCGCCGCCACCACCGGGGTGAGCTCACCGACGTCGTGCAAGTCGACGTCGAGCCCGGCGATCGGTTCACCGCCGCGGACGGTGAGTCCCGCGCGGTCCAGCAGCACGTCGGCGCCCATCGCGTCGAGGATGTCGCGCAGCGCGTCCCCGGCCTGCGAGGTGTGTTGCGGCCAGCCGGGCACCCGCACGCAGCCCCCGGCGACCAGGGGCGCGGCGACGAACGGCGCCGCACCGGACAGGTCCGGCTCCACCTGCACCTCGAGCGGGTGGATCTCGCCGGGCTCGACCCGCCAGGTGTCCTCGCCGTCGTCGACCACGGCCCCTGCGTCGCGCAGCACCTCCACGGTCATCTGCAGGTGCGGGGCGCTCGGCACGGGCTCGCCGCGGTGCACGACGGTGATCCCCTCGTCGAACCGGGGACCGGCGAGCAGCAGGGCCGAGATGAACTGCGAGCTCGAGGACGCGTCCAGCACCACCTGCCCGCCACGGACCGCGCCGGTGCCGGCGATGGTGAACGGCAGTCGCCCACGCCCCTCGTCCTCGACCCGGACGCCGAGGTCCCGCAGGGCGCCGAGCAGTGGGGCCATCGGGCGGACCCGGGCCCCTGCGTCGCCGTCGAACCGGACGGGGGCGTCGGCCAGCGCCGCGACCGGCGGCAGGAACCGCATCACGGTCCCGGCCAGCCCGCAGTCGATGCTCGCGGCTGTGTCGAGCGTGGCCGGCGTGATCAGCCAGTCCGGGCTCTGCGGGTCGTCACCGGCGTAGTCCTCCACCCCGGCGCCCAGCGAGCGCAGGGCCTCGGCCATCAGCAGGGTGTCCCGCGATCGCAGTGGCCGGCGCAGGCGGGAGGTGCCGTTGGCGAGGGCCGCGAGGACGAGGAAACGGTTGGTCAGCGACTTGCTGCCCGGCAGTTGGACGGTCGCGTCGAGCGCGTGGGAGGCGGTCGGAGCGGACCAGTCGGTACTGCCGGGCAGGGGAGGTTGGTCAGGCACGTCGGCGTTCTTCGAGCTTTCTGGACAGGAACTAACTGGCGGCCAGCTGGGCCTCACGGCGAGCCGCCTTGGCGGCCCGCTTGATCTCGCGGCGGCTGCGGCCGGCGCTCTTCATGCCCTCGTCGATCAGGTGCTGGGCCCGCCAGGACAGGCCCGGCTTGCCCTCGGTGTCGACGGCAGCGATGAGCACACCGCCGAGCAGGCTGAGGTTCTTGAAGAACTGCACCTTCTGCTGCGCGCGCTTCTGCGGGTCGTCGATCTCCCAGAAGCGGTGCGCCCCCAGCGTCGTCGGCACCAGGGTCCCGGCGAGCACCAGCGCCGAGGTCCGCGGCATCTTGCCCATCGCGAGCATCGTCCCGGCACCCACCATGAGCGCGCCGTTGACCCGCACGAGCAGCTCCGGGTCGTCCGGCAGCCCGAGCTGCTCGCTGGCCTTCTTCAGCAGGTCCTCGACGGCCGGTGCCTTGGTGTTCGGGTGCCGCAGCTGGTCCAGGCCCCCGACAACAAACATCGAGGCGAGCAGCGGGCGGGCGATGCGGCGGACCAGGGTCATCGTGCGGCTCCTTCGTGTCGGGTCATCGGCACCTACCGTAGCCGCTCCCCGCGACACGGGCCCTACGCTGTCGCCATGTGCGGACGGTATGCGGCCAGCACGCACCCCGAGGACCTGGTCGAGGAGTTCGAGGTCGACGACGACCGCACCGACGAGCGGACCCGCAGCGTCCTGGCGGCGCCGCAGGACCCGCCGGTTGGTCACCCGGACCACAACATGGCGCCGTCCAAGCAGGCCCCGGTCGTGCTCACCCGGGCGCCCAAGCACCCCCAGGAGGGGTGTGCCGACCCGCCGCCGGCCCGGCGCCAGCTCCGGTTCCTTACGTGGGGACTGGTCCCGGGCTGGGTGCGCGACCCCAGGATCGGGATGCGCATGATCAACGCCCGCGCCGAGGAGCTGCTCGACAAGCGGGCGTTCACCAAGGCGGCGTTGTCCCGCCGCTGTCTCGTGCCGGCCGACGGGTGGTACGAGTGGCAGGCCAGCCCCACCGCCACCGACCGCAGGGGTCGGCCGCGCAAGCAGCCGTTCTTCGTGCGCCGCGCCGACGGCCGGCCGATGGCGATGGCGGGGCTCTACGAGTTCTGGCGCGACCGGGCACTGCCGGCCGACCACCCGGACGCCTGGCTCGTCAGCTACAGCATCATCACGACGTCCGCCGACCCCGGGCTCGACCGGCTGCACGAACGGCAGCCCCTGGTGCTCGAGCCCGAGGACTGGGCGGTGTGGCTGGACCCGAGCATGACCGACCGGGACACCGTGGCCAGGCTGCTCGACTTCCACCACGTCGGGCGGTTCGACGCCTGGCCGGTCGGACCGGCGGTCGGGTCCGTGCGCAATAACGGTGCCGAGCTCGTGGCCCCGCTCGACCGGGACCAGCTCGTCGGCGTCGTCGACCCCATGACCGGCGAGATCATCGGAGGATGAGCAGATGACCACCACCTCGCCCGTGCGCACCTCCACCCGGGAGGTGCCCACCGACGCCGGCCCCGCCCGGGTCCATGTGCACCGTCCGGCGCACGTCCGCGGCTCCGTCGTGCTCGGCCACGGCGCCGGCGGCGGAGTCGAGGCGCCCGACCTCGTGGCGCTCACCCAGCTGGCCGACGACGGGTGGCTGGTGGCGCGGGTCGAGCAACCCTGGCGGGTCGCCGGCAAGCGGGTGGCCCCGGCCCCGCCGAAGCTGGACACCGCCTGGCTCACGGTCTTCGAGGCGCTCCGCAAGGGCCGCTGGGCGGTCCCCGGGCCGCTGGTGGTCGGCGGCCGCAGCGCCGGCGCCCGCGTGGCCTGCCGCACCGCCGCGCAACTGGGGGCGGACGCGGTGCTGGCCCTGTCCTTCCCCCTGCACCCGCCGGGCAAGCCGGAGAAGTCCCGGGCGCACGAAGCGCAGCTGGTGGTCGACGCGGGGACGCCGCTGGCCGTCATACAGGGCCTGAAGGACCCGTTCGGCTCCCCGGACGACGTCTCGGAGGCGCTGCCCGGCGTGCCGGTGTTCCCCGCCCAGGGCGCCCACGGCTTCGCCGGGGACGCCGGCGACGTGCTCGACGAGGCCCGCGCCTGGCTCGACCGCTTCTGACCCCGATCTCGGGACTCTCCCGCCGATCTCGGGACTTCCCCGCCGATCTCGGGACTCTCCCGCCGATCTCGGGACTTCCCCTGCCCAGCCCAGCCGCTTCTGGCCGACCGCGAGCCACGGTGCCGGCATGAGGTCAGGGCCAGCCCGTCAGGGTCTCGGTGTCTCTGCCTCGGGGGAGTGCCAGCGATCCCGACGAGGGTCGCGTCGGCGCGCACGCCGGTGCCCACGGCGCATCATCTGGGGGAGGCTGTCCAGTCCAGGTTGGCGCAGGTGTTCCTTGGTGAAGACGTCCACGGTGAAGTTGAGCTGCTCCAACGCCCCGACACGTCGGGCATCGAGCAGGGGCTGGTCGCCCTCCGCGTGGTACCCGCCGTTGAACTCGCCCACGTAGCCTGACAACGGCTCCAAGATGTCCACACGAGCCACGAAGTTGCCGTGCAGGTCGAAGATCCGGGCGTTGGCAATCGGCGTCGGGAGTCCGGCCTCGTGCCAGTACCAGCGCAGCTCGCTCTCCTTGGGCGACTCACTCCGCTCGGTGCC
>NZ_DASSTI010000190.1:0-11399 GCF_035708005.1 Segeticoccus sp.
ACTTCGACCACGACACCGACCACGCCGCCGGCGGCAAGACCAGCACCAGCAACGGCTCGGCCAAACACCGCCGCCACCACAACCTGAAGACCCGCCGCCTGTGGCACACCCGACAACACCCCGACGGCACCATCACCTGGATCACCCTGCTCGGCCGGCACTACCACACCGAACCCCACGACTACCACGAACTCCACCACCCCCACGACCCACAGAACCCCCACCACGACCCGGCCACCACACCCCCAGCCAGCCCCAACGAGGAAGAACCACCCTTCTGACCACCCCACGACGACACAGCCACGACACCGTGAGCACGGCCCGTCCCAGCAGCCGAAGCCCCGTCCCAGCAGACGGGACGACGTCCGACCGAACGAGACGACGTCAGGAGAAGCAGGCCAGGTCAGCGGGGCGCAGCGCGTCAGAAGCAGCGAGCCACATCGAGACGCCGCGGGCCGTCAGCCGCCGATCGCCGACATCGGCCGCGTCGGCTGCTCGAAGTCGGGCTCCCCGATCCCGTGGCCGCGCCGCTTCGCCCACATCTCGGCCCGGATGATGTCGATGAGGTCCTCATCGGTGGCGCCCTCGCGCATGGGTCCGCGCAGGTCGGCCTCGCCGCGCGCGAAGAGACAATTGCGGACCTGCCCGTCCGCGGTGAGCCGCACCCGGTCACAGGCCGCGCAGAACGGCGCCGACACGCTCGCGATGATGCCGACCTTCTCCGGACCACCGTCCACGAGGAACATCTCGGCCGGCGCGCTCCCCCGCTCCTCGGAGGGCAGCGGCGTCAGGTGGTACCGCTCCCCCAGCCTCGACCGAATCTCGTCGGCCGTGACCATCGCCGCGCGGTCCCACTGGTGCTGGGCGTCGAGGGGCATCTGTTCGATGAACCGCAGCTCGTATCCCCTGTCCAGGCACCACTGGAGCAGTTCAGCGACCGAGTGATCGTTGATTCCCCGCATGGCCACGGCGTTGACCTTGACCGGCGCCAGTCCAGCCGCCTCGGCAGCCTTCAGCCCCCGCTCGACATCCCCGAAGCGGTCCCGCCGGGTCAACGACCGGAACTCCTCGGGGTCCACCGTGTCCAGGCTGACGTTCACCCGGTCCAGCCCCGCCTCGGCGAGCCGACCGGCGAGTCGGTCCAGGCCCACCCCGTTGGTCGTCATGGCGATCTTCGGCCGCGGCTCGAGCGCGGCGATCCCCGACACCACCTCGGCGAGCGACCGCCGCAGCAGCGGCTCGCCTCCGGTCAACCGGACCTGACGGACGCCCAGCCGGACGAAGATCCCGACCAGTCGGATCAGCTCCTCGTCGGTGAGCATCTCGGGCTTCGGCAGCCACGGCAGACCTTCCGCCGGCATGCAGTACGTGCACCGCAGGTTGCACCGATCGGTCACCGAGACCCGGAGGTCACGACCCACCCGGCCGAACGTGTCGACCAGCCCGGCCACGTCCTGCGGAGGACGCACGAGAGGTCGGGGTAGCCACGTCATACAGCCCAGACTAAGCCGGGTACCGTCAAGAGGTGTTCCGGGTGTTCATGACGCGCCGCTGGCTGGGCGCGTTGGCGCTGGCAGTCGTCTTCTGCGTCGTCGCCATCTTCCTGGGGCGGTGGCAGTGGCATCGCTACGAGAACAAGGAAGCTATCGCCAACCGCATCACCGATCACTACCACGCCAAGCCCGTCCCCCTCCGCAGCGTCCTGGCCACACCCGACACCCGTATGCCGGTCGCCGTCGAGTGGACGCCCGTCACCGCGACGGGGCGGTACGTCCCGAAGTCCACCCAGCTGATCCGCAACCGCCCGAACAACAGCATCTACGGCTACGAGGTGATCGTGCCCCTCCGGCTGGACAAGGGCGGCGTGCTGCTCGTAGACCGCGGCTGGGTGCCCAACGCCAAGACTGCCGAGATCCGCCCCCACGTGCCCCCGCCGCCGACCGGTGAAGTGACGGTCACCGGATGGCTCCGTGAGGGTGAACCCAACCTCGGTCGCCAGATGCCGGCGGGTCAGCTGGCCTCGATCAACATCGGCCAGGCCCAGCAGCGGATCCACGGCAACGTCTTCGACACATACGTCATCAGGAAGCACGAGAGCCCCGCCAACGGACAGCCGGTCAAGGCTCCTGACGCACTCGAGGCGCCGACCACCGACACGGGCCCGCACCTTGCCTACGCCTTCCAGTGGTGGGCGGCCTCCGGCGTCGGGTTCATCCTCGTCTTCGTGGGCGTGCGCCGACAGAAGCTGGACGAGGACTGGCAGCGCGAGCACGCCGGCGAGGCAGGGGCCGGCACCCCACCGCCGCCGCGGCCGAAGAAGGTCTGGATCTGGGACGAGGAAGACGCCTGAGCCGAGGAGGTCCCGGGCGGGTGCAACGATGTGCCCCATGGACCTGGGACTACGTGACCGCACCTACATCGTCAGCGGCGGCTCCGCCGGCCTCGGCTTCGCGACCGCTCAGGCGCTCGTCGAGGACGGCGCCACGGTCGTCCTGTGCTCACGCAGCCAGGAGCGCGTCGACGCCGCGGCCGCCCAGCTGGGCGACGACTCGGCCGTCGGCATCGCTGCCGACCTGGCCGAGGAACGCACTGCCGAGGACCTCGTCGCCACTGCGCTCAAACGGTTCGGTCGCGTGGACGGCGCCGTCATCAGCGTCGGCGGTCCCCCGCCGGGGCCGGTTCGCACGGTGGGCGACGAGCAGTGGCGGAACGCCTTCGAGTCGGTCTTCCTCGGCTCCCTGCGTCTCGCCCGCACGGTGCTCGCCACCGAGTCGGAGGACGGCAAGGCCGTGACCTTCGTGCTGTCGACCTCCGTGAAGAGCCCGGTGGCCGGCCTGGCCATTTCCAACGGGCTGCGACCCGGACTGGCCATGACCGCCAAGACCTTGGCCGACGAGTGCGGCCCCGCAGGCGACCGGGTCAACGTGGTGCTCCCCGGCCGGATCGACACCGACCGCGTGAAGCAGCTCGACGACGCCACGGGTGACCCGGAGGCGGCCAAGGAGCGGTTCGAGGCGCAGATCCCGCTGCGGCGCTACGGACGGCCCGAGGAGTTCGGCCGCGTGGCCGCCTTCGTCACCTCGCCCGCCGCCTCCTTCGTGACCGGCTCGGTGATCACCGTCGACGGCGGGATGACCCGCAGCCTCTGAGGGGCCCTCGGCGCCGGCACGGACGGCGTCCCGGTCAGCGTCCTGGCACCGACGTCAGCGCCCCGGCACCGACACCATCGCCTCCGTCCGAGCCCTCGGCACGGTCGCCGTCTGCGGCGCGGGAGCGTTCGGCGTCCTCGGCACTTACGGCGTCGGCGCGGCCGGGCTCCGCGCTGTCGTCGGCGAACTGCGTGTGGTAGAGGTCGGCATAGAGGCCGCCGTCGGCCAGCAACTGGTGGTGGCTGCCGCGCTGCACGATGCGCCCGTCGTCGACGACCAGGATGAGGTCGGCCCCGCGGATCGTGGACAACCGGTGCGCGATCACCAGCGCGGTGCGCCCCGACAGCGCCGTCTCCAGGGCCCGCTGCACCGCGACCTCGGACTCACTGTCCAGGTGTGCCGTCGCCTCGTCGAGGACGATGACACCGGGCCCCTTCAGCAGCAGGCGGGCGATCGCCAGGCGCTGCTTCTCGCCGCCGGACAGGCGGTGCCCCCGATCACCGACCACGGTGTCCAGGCCCTCCGGCAGTCGCTGCACGAGGTCCCACACCTGGGCCGCGCGGAGCGCCTCCTGCATCTCGTGCTCGGTGGCCGAATCACGGGCATACGCGAGGTTGGCGCGGATGGTGTCGTGGAACAGGTGCGCCTCTTGTGTCACCACACCGACGACGTCGTGCAGCGACGCCAGCTCGGCCGCCCGCAGGTCGACTCCGTCGAGGCGCACGGTGCCCGAGCTCGGGTCGTACAGACGCGCCGCAAGATTGGTGATCGTGGTCTTGCCCGCGCCGCTGGGGCCGACGAGCGCCACCAGCTGGCCCGGCTCCACGTGGAAGGACACGTCGTGCAGGATCGCCTCTCCCGCGCGCCGGTCGGCGACGGAGACCTGTTCGAGGGAGGCGAGCGACACATCCTCGGCGGCCGGGTAGGCGAACTGGACGTGGTCGAAGTCCACGGACACCGGGCGCTGCGGGAGGGCCACGGGCTGCGCGGCCTCCTTCACCAGCGGCTGCAGGTCCAGCACCTCGAAGACCCGCTCGAAGGAGACCAAGGCGGTCATCACGTCGACCCGCACGTTCGACAGGGCCGTGAGCGGGCCGTAGAGCTGGGCGAGCAACGCCGCGAGTGCCAGCAAGGCCCCGATGGTCAGCGAGTTGCGGATCACCATCACGCCGCCGAACCCGTAGACCAGCGCGGTGGCGAGCGAGGCCACCATGGTGAGGCCGACGAGGAACGCGCTGCGGTTCATCGCGATCCGCACCCCGATGTCGCGCACGTCACCGGCGCGCCGGGCATACTCCCGGTCCTCGGTCTCCGGGCGACCGAAGAGCTTGACCAGCAGGGCACCTGCGACGTTGAACCGCTCGGTCATCTGCGTGCCGAGCTCGGCGTTGAGGTTCATCGAGTCGTAGGAGAGGGCAGCCAGCCGGCGTCCCATGTAGCGGGCAGGCACGAGGAAGAAGGGCAGCAACGCCAGCGTCGCGAGCGTGAGCTCCCACGAGCGCGACATCATCGCCACCACGATGAAGACCAGGGAGACGAGGTTGCTCACGACTCCGGACAAGGTCGAGGTGAACGCCTGCTGGGCGCCGATCACGTCGTTGTTGAGCCGGCTCACCAGGGCACCGGTCTGGGTGCGGGTGAAGAACGCGATCGGCTGGCGCAGGACGTGGGAGAAGACCTCCGTGCGCAGGTCGTAGATCAGTCCCTCACCGATCCGCGCCGACAGCCAGCGCTGCAGGATCGTCAGGACCGCGTTGACCAGGGCGACGCCTGCGACGACCAACGACAGCCACACGACGACGCCGACCTTGCCCGGTGTCACGCCGTCGTCGATGATCCGCTGCAACAGCAGCGCGGGCGCCACGCCCAGGGCGGCCGCCGCCACGACGAACAGCAGGAACAGCAGGATCTGACGCCGGTAGGGCCGGGCGTAGCCCATCACCCGCCGGACCGTGTCCGGCGCGAGGCGCCGCTCGGCCACGGACTGGTCACGGCTCAGCGAGCGCATCATGTGCCAGCCGTTCATCGACATGCCCGTGTCCTCCGGTCCTTCGCGGCGCGTCCAGTCTGTCCCGTAGCGGGGACAACAGCGCAGGACCGTGGTTCCTTCCGCGCGACGACCAGCGCGCCGAGCAATGGAGTGGCCCTCGCGGCGCTCGGCCTCAGCGGGCCAGGTGGCGCAGCAGCCGAGCCTGGGCTTCGCGCTCCCGCCGGCGCTGCACTTCCTCGGGCCCCTCGGCGGCCTGCTGCAGCAGCGGCTTGAGCTCGCGCAGGACCGGTGCCGGTGTCTCCAGGATCGCTGCGCACAGGTCGCGGGTGGCCGCCTGCAGCTCCTCGCCCGGCACGGCGGCCTGGGCGAGACCGCTCGCCACCGCCTCGGCGACGCCGACCGACCGTCCGGTCGCGCAGATCTCCAGAGCTCGGGCATAGCCGACCAACCGCACGAGTCGGGCGGTGCCGCCCAGGTCCGGGACCAGTCCCAGGTGGGGCTCGCGCATCGCGAACGCCACGTCCTCGGCGACCACCCGCAGGTCGGCGGCCAGGGCGAGCTGGAACCCGGCACCGATCGCATGCCCCTGGACCGCCGCCACGACGACGGCCGGCACCTCGAGCCACACGGCGAAGGCCCGCTGGAACCGCGCGATCTCGGCCTCGATCACCTCGGGAGCCTCACCCGCCAGGGCCGGGAGCGACCGCTCCCCCGGCACCCCCTCCGGCGAGAACATCCGCCGGTCCAGACCTGCGGAGAACGAGGGCCCCGACCCGCGCAGCACCACCACGCGCACGTCCCCGTCCACGCCGGCGGCGGCCTGCTCGAGGGCGGCCCACAGGCTCGGCGTCTGCGGGTTGTGGTGCGCCGGGTCGTCAAGCGTGACGGTCAGCACGCCGCCGCTGCGCTCCACCCGCAGGGACGGGTGCAGCCGGTCGCCGGGCAGGTTGTCAGGCAAGGGCCACCAGCTCCTGGTAGTCGTTGTTCCAGTGGTCCTCCACGCCGTCCGGCAGCAGCAGCACCCGCTCCGGCTCCAGCGCCTCCACCGCGCCCTCGTCGTGGCTCACCAGGACAACGGCCCCCTCGTAGGTGCGCAGGGCGCCGAGGATCTCCTCCCGAGAGGCGGGATCGAGGTTGTTGGTCGGCTCATCGAGGAGCAGCACGTTGGCCGAGGAGACCACCAGCAGGGCCAGCGACAGGCGGGTCTTCTCCCCGCCGGAGAGCACCCCGGCCGGCTTGTCCACGTCGTCCCCGCTGAACAGGAAGGAGCCGAGCACCTTGCGGGTGTCGGTCTCGTTCAGCTCGGGCGCGGCGGACTTCATGTTCTCCAGCACCGTGCGGCTCACGTCGAGGTTCTCATGCTCCTGGGCGTAGTAGCCCAGCTTCAGCCCGTGGCCACGCTTGACCTCGCCGGTGTCCGGCTCGTCGATCCCAGCGAGGATCCGCAGCAGCGTCGTCTTCCCGGCCCCGTTGAGCCCGAGGACGACGACCCGGGAGCCACGGTCGATGGCGAGGTCCACGTCGGTGAAGATCTCCAGCGAGCCGTAGGAACGCGACAGCCCGTCCGCCGTCAGCGGAGTGCGCCCGCACGGAGCCGGCGCGGGGAACCGAAGCCTGGCGACCTTGTCCCTGACGCGCTCGCCCTCCACCCCGGCCAGCAGGCGCTCGGCACGACGCGCCATGTTCTGGGCGGCCACGGCCTTGGTGGCCTTGGCCCGCATCTTGTCGGCCTGCGCCATGAGCGCTCCGGCCTTCTTCTCGGCGTTGAGCCGCTCGCGCCGACGCCGCCGCTCGTCGGTCTCCCGTTGGGCGAGATAGGCCTTCCAGCCGAGGTTGTAGATGTCGAGCACGGACCGGTTCGCGTCCAGGTGGAACACCTTGTTCACCACCGTGTCGAGCAGTTCCACGTCGTGGCTGATGACGATCAGGCCGCCCTGGTAGGCGCGCAGCCGCTCTCGCAGCCACACGATGGAGTCGGCGTCCAGGTGGTTGGTCGGCTCGTCCAGCAGCAGGGTCTCCGCCCCCGAGAAGAGGATCCGCGCCAGCTCCACGCGGCGACGCTGGCCACCGCTGAGCGTCTCGAGGGGTTGCTCGAGCACCCGGTCGGGCAACCCGAGGCTGGAGGCGATCGCGGCCGCCTCCGACTCGGCCGCGTAGCCACCGCGCGCGACGAACTCACTGTCGAGCCGGGCATACCGGCTCATCGCCTTCTCGCGGGTCTCGTCGTCCGCGCTCGCCATGGCCCCCTCGGCGGCACGCAGCTCGCGGATCACCGTGTCCAGGCTGCGGGCGGACAGGATGCGGTCGCGGGCGACCACGTGCAGGTCACCCGTGCGCGGATCCTGGGGCAGGTAGCCGACCTCGCCGGTGCGGGCGACCGTGCCCGCGGCCGGCATACCGACGCCGGCGAGGACCTTCGTGAGCGTCGTCTTGCCCGCCCCGTTGCGCCCCACCAGCCCGATGCGGTCACCGGCGGCGACCCGGAAGGTGGCCTCGGACAGCAGCAGCCGCGACCCCGCGCGCAACTCGATCCCGGTCGCGGCGATCATGACGAGGGCTCCTTCACGTGGTGCGCGCGCCAGCACGCCGGGCAGGGGGATCGGCAATAGTCTACGAGCCGATGAGCTTCAACGACGACGCAAATCTGGACACCTCCCAGGTCGAGGGCGGTGGAGGCGGCGGCGGCTTCCGCCGCGGCGGTATCGCCGTGGGTGGTGGAGGCGGGATCGTGGCCCTCCTCATCTACCTGGTCTATGCCCTGATGGGCGGGGACACCGGCGGAGGTGGAGCGAACGCCCAGCAGCCCGCCGACAACGGCCAGCAACAACCGGCCCAGTCCAACGACTTCTCGCGGTGTCGCACCGGCGCGGACGCCAACCGCGACGTCGAGTGCCGCGTCATCGGCACGGTGAACAGCGTGCAGGACTACTGGTCGCGAGCCCTGCCGCAGTACGGCGTGGACTACACCCCTGCCAAGACCGTGCTCTACTCCGGCGCGACGCAGTCCGCGTGTGGCACCGCGTCCAACCAGGTGGGCCCGCTCTACTGCCCGCTGGACGGGAAGGTCTACATCGACGCGTCCTTCTTCCAGGAGCTCACCGACCGCTTCGGCGCGGACAACGGCGCGCTCGCCCAGGAGTATGTCGTCGCGCACGAGTACGGACACCACGTCCAGGACCTGCTCGGCCTCCTGGGTCGCGCCCAGCAGGATCCCCAGGGCGCCGAGAGCGCCTCCGTGCGCACCGAGCTGATGGCGGACTGCCTGGCCGGGGTGTGGGCGGATCACGCCTCCAGCACCAAGGATGCGCAGGGCCACCCGCTGCTCAAACCGTTGACGCAGCAGGACATCCACTCGGCGCTGTCCGCTGCCGCGGCGGTCGGCGACGACCGGATCCAGCGTGCGGCGCAGGGGCGGGTCACACCGGAGACGTGGACGCACGGGTCGAGCGCGGAGCGGCAGCACTGGTTCCTCACCGGCTACCGCACCGGGGACCTCAACCAGTGCGACACCTTCTCGACGGCCAACCTCGGCGGCTGACAGCGCAGCTCGCAGACGCCGCGCGCGAGAGATCCACATCGTGGGCCGGTTCGCCGGGCATACCCAACACGGTGTTTACTTTTCCCCAACGATGACGAATCTCTGGGGCCTGACGAAGCGGCGTCACGTCGATCTGCGACGTGACGCCAGCGCGTGCTGTCGCCGCTGACCGCCTCCGTCACCCTCCCCTCGTCGACGCGGCCCCACCGCGTCCGCCTGAAAGGCGATCCCCCATGCCCACCGCACCCTCCTCCACGCGCGCCGACGAATCCGGCGCCCAGCCCGGCCTGCTGCGCCGGCTGCTCCACCTCTCCTTCGGCACCCAGATCCTCATCGGTCTGGTGCTCGGCGTCGTCCTCGGCCTCGTCGCCCGCCAGCTGGGTGGCACGGAGGCGGACCCGAACTGGCTGACCACCACGCTGTCCACCATCGGCGACTCGTTCGTCACCCTGCTGCGCGCCGTCGTGCCGCCGCTGGTGTTCCTCGCAATCGTCGCCTCGATCGCGAACCTGCGCCAGGTCACCAACGCCGCCCGCCTCGCGTGGCGCACGCTGCTCTGGTTCGCTGCCACGGCACTGGCCTCGGTCACCATCGGCATCGTCATCGGCCTGGTCACCAACCCCGGCCTGCACACCAGCGTCAGCCGGAGCCAGGCCGCCCGCCCGGACCACGCCGGCTCGTGGCTGGACTTCCTCACCGGGCTCGTCCCCACGAATGTCCTTGGCCTGCAGGCCAGCTCGGACCACGGTGAGGTGTCTGTCTCGTTCAACGTGCTGCAAATCCTCGTGGTGGCGATCGCCGTCGGCATCGCCACGCTGAAGCTCGGGGAGTCCGCCGAGCCGTTCCTGAACTTCAGCCGCTCCGCCCTCAAGGTCGTGCAGAAGGTCCTCTGGTGGATCATCCGGCTGGCCCCGATCGGCACCGTGGGCCTGCTCGGTCGCGCCGTCGCGACGTACGGCTGGGACGCCCTCGGTTCCCTCGGCGTCTTCGTCCTGTCGGTCTACCTCGGCCTGGTCCTCGTCCTGTTCGTGCTCTACCCCACGATCGCCCGGGCCAACGGCCTGTCGCCGCGGAAGTTCTTCTCCGGCGCGTGGCCGGCCATCCAGCTCGGCTTCGTCTCGCGGTCCTCGGTGGGCACCATGCCGGTGACCGAGTGGGTCGCCGAGCGCAACCTCGGCGTCCCGCGCGAGTACGCCTCGTTCGCCGTCCCGTTCGGTGCCACGACCAAGATGGACGGCTGCGCGGCGGTCTACCCCGCCCTGTCGGCGATCTTCGTGGCGCAGTTCTTCGGGGTGCACCTGAGCATCGTCGACTACGTGCTCATCGCGTTCGTGTCGGTCCTGGGCTCGGCGGCCACCGCCGGCGTCACCGGTGCCGTCGTCATGCTGACCCTCACGCTGTCCACACTGGGCCTGCCCCTGGAGGGAGTGGGGCTGCTGCTCGCCATCGACCCGATCCTCGACATGGGCCGCACCGCAACGAATGTCGCCGGTCAGGCCCTCATCCCGACGATCGTGGCGAAGCGCGAGGGAATCCTCAACCTGCGCGCCTTCAACGCACCGCGCAGCGACGGCGGCTTCCGCGAGGCCGTCGACCAGGCGAGCGACCACGGCGCGTCCGCTACCCCGCTGCGCGAGCAGGAGCGCGAGCCCCTGCCGGCCTGACCTCCGCGCTCAGGGTTCGGTCAGCCGGACGCGGACGGCGCGTCCCCGTCGGAGCGCCTTCTCGAGGACGGCGAGACGCGGATCCGGCAGGTCGAACAACTCGCGCCGCGGCAGGGTGGCCAAAGGCGAGAGTCGTTGCTCGGCAAGGGCATCGGTCACCAGCCGCCGGTCGCCGCCGACGACCAGGGCTGCGGGGCGGTCCGGCAGCACGACCCGGACCGCTTGGTCGACCGCCTTGACCACCAGCGCTTCCGCCTGGTTGGCGCGGCGCCGTGCGAACCGCTGCTGGGACCAGCCGCCGGCAGCCGTGCGCGACTGCACGTAGCCGCCGCCGGTCTTGTGCGCCACCAGCCGGCTGCCGTGCGCCACGCCGACGGCGAAGCCGCCCCGACGCAGCAGGACCAGCCCGAGCGGGTCCGGTGGGAGCGCCCAGGGCACGAGGCCGTCGATCAGCTGGTCGGCACCGCGGTTGCCGTCCAGGTCGGCGACGGCGGTCTCCGGCGTGCCGTGCGGGTCGAACGGGCGCAGCTCCGCCACGGCCCCGTCACCCGCCGTCAGGCACAGCGCCGCGGTGCCGGGGGCCCCGCGACGCTCCGCCACAGGGTCCGCAACGGTGTCTGAGCATGCGACAAGGCCGCCGTGCCGCTCGGCGAAGCCGAGGACCCAGCGGCCCAGTCGTTCGGGGTCGACCTCGACGGATCTCGACACGGCCTTGCCGTCGGTCACCCGCGAGAGCGGCTCAAGGGTGAGGTCTCAGACGTTGAAGCCGAGGGCCCGCAACTGCTCGCGTCCCTCGTCGGTGATCTTGTCCGGGCCCCACGGCGGCAGCCAGACCCAGTTGATCCGGATGTCGTCGGCCAGGCCACCGCCCGGTCCCGCGCAGATGGCGTACCGGGCCTGATCCTCGATCACGTCGGTCAGCGGGCAGGCGGCCGAGGTCAGCGTCATGTCCAGGGTGACGACGTTGTCGTCGTCCACGTGGATCCCGTAGATCAGACCCAGGTCCACGACGTTGATACCCAGTTCGGGGTCGACGACGTCCTTCATCGCCTCTTCGA
>NZ_DASSTI010000191.1:0-4071 GCF_035708005.1 Segeticoccus sp.
CGGCGTGAGCGCCACCGTCGCCCGCAACGTCGTCGCCAGCGTCCCCTCGCTGCCGACGAGCAGGCGCGCGACGTCATACAGGTTGTCCGGCAGCAGCCGCTGCAGGGCGTAGCCGGAGATCTGCCGCGAGAAGTGCCCGAACCGGCGGCGGATCAGCAGCTCGTGCGCATCAGCGATCCGCAACAGGTCCCGGTTGATCTCGCCCTCCCGGCCCGGTCGGCCGGCCAGCCACGCCCGACGGCCCTCGACCCGGTCACCCGGGAAGGGCGTGTGCACGGTCGTCCGCTCGCCGCCGGGCAGCAGCACCTCCAGCGCCCGCACGTTGTCGGCCGTGGTGCCCCAGGCGACCGAATGGGCACCGCAGGCGTTGTTGCCGATCATCCCGCCGAGCGTGGCCCGGCTGCCCGAGGAGGGATCCACCCCGAAGGTGAGCCCGTGCCGAGCCGCCGCGGCGTTGAGCTGGGTGAGCACCACCCCCGGCTCCACCACGGCGGTGCGGGACGAAGCGTCCAGGTCGACGATGTGCGTCAGGTGCCGGGAGGCGTCGATGACCACGCCGCCGATCGCGTTGCCGGCCATCGAGGTGCCCCCGCCACGGGTGACCACCGGCGCCCCGGCCTCCGCGGCGAGGCGCGTGGCCACCGCGAGCTCATCGACGTCCCGCGGCACGACCACCAGGTCCGGCAGGGCCCGGTAGTTCGACGCATCGTGCGCGTACATCGCCCGGTCCCCCGCACCGGTACTCACCCGCCCGCGCAGCTCCCGCCGCAACGACGCCGCGAGGCGCTCCACGTCGAAGGCGGGGCGACCGGCCGCTCGCCGCGAGCCCTCGCTCGCCGGCCCGCGCTCCCTCGTCGCCGTCACCTGCTCGGTCTGGTCCGTCATCGAGCATCCTCCGTCGCGCGTGCTGGGCCGGACCCCGCCCACTGTAGGGACGGCCCGGGGGTGCGGGTCGTCGGCGTCCGGTTCGTGGCAGCCCCGGTGAGGCGGCCACGGTGAGGGGTGGGTGGCATCCCGTCAGTTCTGTAATATTGTCGACAATCATCACATCGCTGACGTGGAGGCCCGCATGACGGAATCCAGCACCGTCGCCCCCGACACCACGACCGGGGCGCCGACCATCGGCCTGCTCTATCCCGGCTACAGCGCCGAGGACGACTACCCCGCCCTCGAGAAGCGTCTCGACGGCGCGGTCCGCCTGCCGCTGGTGCACACCACGGTGGACGTCGACGCCCACGAGGTCGGGGCCCTGCTCGACCTGGGCGGTCCGGCCCGGTTGGCGGAGGGTGCGCGCAAGCTGCCCTCGGACGTCGACGCGGTCATGTGGGCCTGCACCTCGGGCAGCTTCGTCTTCGGCTGGGACGGCGCCCGCAAGCAGGTGGACGAGCTGGGCGCCATCCTCGGCAAGCCCACGTCGTCGACGTCGATCGCGTTCGTCGAGGCGCTCCGCGCGCTCGGGCTGACCCGGGTGAGCGTCGCCGCGTCCTACCCGGAGCCGGTCGCGCAGCGCTTCGTGGAGTTCCTCGGCCGGGGCGGGATGACGGTGACGGCCATGGGCTTCCACGGCATCTTCACCGCCGCGGAGGTCGGCACCCTGGACGAGGAGGGCGTGCTCGACCTCGCCCGCAGCGCGAACGTGGACGGCGCCGAGGCGCTGCTCGTCCCGGACACGGCGATGCACACGCTGGCCTACCTGGAGGCACTCGAGGAGGCGGTCGGCATACCGGTGCTGACGGCCAACCAGGTGACCGTGCACGAGGGCCTGCGCCTGCTGGGTCCGGTCCCGCGGCTGCCCGGCATGGGGACGCTGTTCCGATGAGCCGGCACTACATCGAGCCGCTCGTGCAGAAGTCGACCCCGAGCATCATCGCCGACAAGCTGCGCGAGGCGATCGGGCACGGCGAGCTGCCGCCGGGCAGCCAGCTGCTCGAGGCCCAGCTCGCGCGCGAGCTGGGCGTCAGCCGTGGTCCCCTGCGCGAGGGGATGCAGCGGCTCACCCAGGAGGGCCTGCTCATCTCCGTGCGCAACCGGGGGCTGTTCGTCCTGGAGATGACGCCGGAGAACGTCGAGGACATGTATGTCGCCCGCAGCGCCATCGAGCGCGCGGCGGCTGCCCGGGTGGTCCGGGGGGATCGCGCGGCGGCGGCCGAGGAGCTGCTCGCGGTGGTGGACCGGATGGGGCGCGCCGCCGCCCGCAACCGCGAGGCGGCCGTGGGGGAGGCGGACATCGAGTTCCACCGGCTGCTCGTGGAGCTCTCCGAGAGCCCCCGGCTGCGCCGGGTCCACGAGACGCTGATCACCGAGACGCGGATGTGCATCCACGCGCTGGCGGAGTCCTACCGCGCCTCCGAGCGGCGGGTCGAGGAACACCGGGCGATCGCCGAAGCCATCGGTTCCGGCGACCGACGACTGGTCGACCGGCTGCTCGTCGAGCACATGGACGACGCCGTCCGCCGGCTCACCGGCGACACCCGGACCCCGACGGTGGCCGCCGACGCGGCCGAGACGACCCCCGCCTGAGCCAGACGCCCGACCTCCCGCCGGGTGGGGGTGTGCCTGTGCCGGCGTTCGGCTCGGGCACGGCGTGAGAGCTCCTGCCGGGTGGGGGTGTGCCTGTGCCGGCGCTCGGCTCGGGCACGGCGTGAGAGCGCCCGCCGGGTGGGGGTGTGCCTGTGCCGGCGCTCGGCTCGGGCATGGCGTGAGAGCTCCCGCCGGGGTGGGGGTGTGCCTGTGCCGGCGCTCGGCTCGGGCATGGCGTGAGCGCGAGCGCAGCGAGTGCGAGGGAGCGCGCCGGCACAGGTATACCCCCGCCCGGCGCACCCCCAGCAAATCGTCACATGGTGATGCCGACGTACTTGGTCTCCAAGAACTCGTCGATCCCGTTCGGCCCGCCCTCGCGGCCGAGGCCGGACTCCTTGACGCCGCCGAACGGCGCGGCCGGGTTGGACACCACGCCCTGGTTGAGCCCGACCATGCCGCTCTCGATCCGCTCGGCCACGCGCAGCGCCCGGCGCAGGTCGTTGGTGAAAACGTAGGCCACCAGGCCGTACTCGGTGTCGTTGGCCGCCTTGATCACCTCATCCTCGTCGGTGAACGGGGTCAGCGGCGCCACCGGCCCGAAGATCTCCTCATCGGCCATCCGCGCCTGCGCGGGCACACCGGTGAGCACCGTGGGCGGGTAGAAGAACCCGTCACCGTCGGGCTGCTCACCCCCGAGCACCACCTGCGCGCCGTGGTCGAGGGCGTCCTTGACCAGGTCGGCGACCTTCTGCCGCCCGGCCGAGTCGACCAGCGGCCCCACCGTGACGCCGTCGTCGACGCCGCGGCCGACCTTCATGGCACCCATCTTCTCGGCCAGCCGGCGGCCGAACTCATCGATGATGTCGGCGTGCACGTAGATCCGGTTGGCGGCCGTGCAGGCCTCGCCCATGTTGCGCATCTTCGCCGCGATCGCCCCGGCCACCGCCTCATCGAGGTCGGCATCCTCGAACACCACGAACGGCGCGTTCCCACCAAGTTCCATCGAGGTGCGCAGCACCTTCTCGGCGCACTGCTGCAGCAGGATCTTGCCGACCTTGGTCGAGCCGGTGAAGGACAGCTTGCGCGCCAGCCCGGACCGGATCAGCGGCTCGGTGACGCCCCCGGCGTCCATCGCCGTGACACAGTTGACCACCCCGTCGGGCACCCCGGCCTCGGCCAGGATCTCCATGAGAGCCAGCATCGACAGCGGCGTCTGGTGCGCCGGCTTGATCACGCTGGTGCAGCCGGCTGCGATCGCCGGGCCGATCTTGCGCGTGCCCATCGCCATCGGGAAGTTCCACGGCGTGATGAGGATGCACGGCCCGACCGGCTGCCGGGTGACCAGGAAGCGGGCCCCGCCGGCCGGTGCGGTCTGGAAGTTGCCGCGGATCCGCACCGCCTCCTCGGCGAAGTGCCGGAAGAACTCGGCGGCGTAGGCGATCTCGCCCAGCGACTCCTTGATCGTCTTGCCCATCTCGAGGGTCATGAGGAGGGCCAGCTCGTCCTTGCGATCGGTGATCGTCTCGAAGGCGCGGCGCAGGATCTCGCCGC
>NZ_DASSTI010000192.1:0-3195 GCF_035708005.1 Segeticoccus sp.
ACCATCACCCGCACCAGCGGCTCGGTCCCGGACGGGCGCAGCAGCACGCGGCCCGTCTCGCCGAGCTCTTCCGCCGCCTCGGCCACGGCGTCGGCGAGCGCCGGGTCCAGGTCGGCGCGGCTCTTGTCCACGTCCGGCACGTTGACCAGCACCTGCGGCAGCCGGCTCATCACCGACGCCAGCTCGGCCAGCGAGCCCTGCTTCTCGGTCATCCGGGACAGCACGTGCAGCGCGGTCAGGATGCCGTCGCCGGTCGTGGCGTAGTCGCTCATGATCACGTGCCCGGACTGCTCGCCGCCGAGGGAGTAGCCGGAGGCCTTCATCGCCTCGAGGACGTACCGGTCGCCGACCTTGGTCTGCCGCACCGCGACGCCCTCGCGGTCCAGCGCCTGCACGAAGCCGAGGTTGCTCATCACGGTGGCCACCACGGTGTCGTCACGCAGCGTGCCGGCGTCGCGCATGGCCAGCGCGAGGATGGCCAGGATCTGGTCCCCGTCGACCACGTTGCCCTCGTGGTCGACGGCCATGCAGCGGTCCGCGTCCCCGTCGAGGGCGAACCCGACGTCCGCGCCGTGCGCGACGACGGCCTTCTGCAGCTCCTCGATGTGCGTCGAGCCGCACCCGTCGTTGATGTTCAGCCCGTCCGGCTCGGCGCTGATCTCCACCACGTCCGCACCGGCCTGCCGCAGGGCAGCGGGACCGGCCCGGAAGGCGGCGCCGTGTGCGCAGTCGAGCACCACGTTGATGCCGTCGAGCCGCCTGGGCAGCGTGCCCACCAGGTGGTCGACGTAGTCGTCGATGGCCGAAGCGTACGGCCGGACCCGGCCCACACCGCCGCCGGTCGGGCGGTCCCACGGCTCGCGCAGCCGCCGCTCGATGGTCTCCTCGATGGCGTCGTCGAGCTTCACCCCGCCCCTGGCCAGGAACTTGATCCCGTTGTCGGGCATCGGGTTGTGGCTGGCCGAGAGCATCACACCGAGGTCGGCGTTCAGCGAGCCGGTGAGGTACGCCGCCGCCGGCGTGGGCAGCACGCCGAGGATGAGTACGTCGACCCCGGCGGACGCCAGACCGGCGACCACGGCGGCCTCCAGGAACTCGCCGGAGACCCGGGTGTCGCGGCCGACCACGGCGACCGGCCGGCCGCCGTGCCGGTCGGAGCCGACCAGCGCGCCGGCCTCACCGAGGACGTGCGCAGCGGCGACCGACAGGTCGAGGGCGAGCTCGGCGGTGACCAGACCGTTGGCCAGCCCACGGACCCCGTCCGTGCCGAAGAGCCGACCCCCATTCGCTGGCACTGCGGGCGGTCCCGGTTACCGCTTGCTGAACTGCGGGGCCTTGCGGGCCTTCTTGAGCCCGGCCTTCTTCCGCTCGATCACGCGCGCGTCGCGGGTGAGCAGGCCGGCCTTCTTCAGCGACGGCCGGTTGGCCTCCACGTCGACGGCGTTCAGGGCCCGGGCCACGCCGAGCCGCAGCGCACCGGCCTGGCCGGTGATGCCGCCGCCGTGGATGCGGGCGATCACGTCGAAGCGGCCGGCCAGGTCGGTGGTCACGAACGGCTCGTTGACCACCTGCTGGTGCAGCTTGTTCGGGAAGTAGGAGTCGAGCGTCCGGCCGTTCACGGTCCACACGCCGGTGCCGGGGACCAGACGGACGCGGGCCACGGCCTCCTTGCGCCGGCCGGTCGCCGACGCCGGGGCGATCGTCGCGGGGCGAGCCGGAGCGTCGGCCGACGGCGCGCTCTCCGAGCTGTAGGCGACGCCACGCTCGTCGGTCTTGTAGGTCTCCTCGACGGGCTCGGTGCCCCGGTCGGCGGTGGTCTCAGCCACAGACGTTCCTCACTTGCGCTGGTTTCGTTACTTGCTCTGGGAGATCTGGGAGATCTCGAACGGCACGGCCTTCTGGGCCTGGTGCGGGTGGTCGGGACCGGCGTACACCTTCAGCTTCTTCAGCATCTGGCGGCCGAGCCGGTTCTTGGGGAGCATGCCCCACACCGCCCGCTCGACGGCCTGGCGCGGGTCCTTCTCCAGCAGGTCGCCGTAGGCCACGGAGGACAGCCCGCCCGGGTAGCCGGAGTGCCGGTAGGCGAGCTTCGCGGTGTGCTTGTTGCCCGACAGCGCCACCTTGCCGGCGTTGACGACGATCACGAAGTCACCGGTGTCGACGTGTGGGGCGAACATGGGCTTGTGCTTGCCGCGAAGCAGCGTCGCGACCTGGACGGCGAGGCGTCCGAGCACCACGTCGGTGGCGTCGATCACGTGCCACTGGCGCTGGATGTCAGCGGGCTTCGGGCTGTACGTACGCACGAATACTTGCCTTTACGTTCGGATCGGTGTCTGGTCCTCCGCTCGCGCGTCTGACGCGCGAACCACGACGACGTGCCTGTTCGGCGGCACGCTGAACTGTCGCGACCGGCAAGTTTACCGGCGCCCGGGTTCCAGGGTCAAAACCGCCCCGGTTTCGCCGGGTCCGGCCGACGGGCATAGGTTAGAAGGAACCAACTTCACGAGACACGTAACGACGTCCCCGGCGCGCCGACGAACCAGCCCGTGCGCGTCCCGGGCCCCGACAGCGAGGAGCCGATGTGTCCGATACGGCCACTGCTTCCAGCACTCCTGGCACCGGCAAGAGCTCCGGTGAGACCCTGACGGTCCGCGACAACCGCACCGGCCAGGAGTACGACGTACCGATCCTCGACGGCGCGATCCGGGCCGCCGACATCGGAAAGATCAAGACCGCCGAGGACACCCCTGGACTGGCCGTCTACGACCCCGGCTTCGTCAACACAGCCTCCTGCCGCAGCAGCGTGACGTTCATCGACGGCGAGAAGGGCATCCTGGAGTACCGCGGCTACCCGATCGAGCAGCTCGCGGAGAAGTCGACCTACCTCGAGGTCGCCTATCTGCTCATCCACGGCGAGCTGCCGACCAAGGAGCAGTACGACTCCTGGGCGCACGAGATCACCTACCACACCTTCGTGCACGAGAACGTGCGCAACTTCATGGAGGGCTTCCGGTACGACGCGCACCCGATGGGCATGCTGCTCGCATCGGTGGGCGCCCTGTCGACCTTCTACCCGGAGTCGCGCAACATCTCCGACGGCGACAACCGGCACATGCAGATCGTGCGGCTGATCGCCAAGATGCCGACCCTGGGCGCCTGGTCGTTCCGGCACGCGCAGGGCAAGCCCTACGTCTA
>NZ_DASSTI010000193.1:0-10734 GCF_035708005.1 Segeticoccus sp.
GCCTCGATGGGAGCCTTCCTTGCCACACAAGATCATCCTCGACTGCGACCCCGGCCACGACGACGCGATCGCCCTGATGCTCGCGCACGGCAACCCCGACATCGAGCTGCTGGCGGTCACCACGGTCGTCGGCAACCAGACCTTGGACAAGGTGACCCGCAACGCGCTCGGCGTCGCGCGCGTCGCGGGCCTGCACGGCATACCGATTGCGGCCGGGTGCCCACGTCCCCTGGTGCGCGAGGTGGCGACCTCCCCCGAGATCCACGGCGAGTCCGGACTGGACGGGCCGGTGCTGCCGGAGCCCACCACCGCCCTCGACCCGCGGCACGCGGTCGACCTCATCATCGAGACGGTGATGGCCCACGAGCCGCAGACGGTGACCCTCGTGCCGACCGGCGGCCTGACCAACATCGCGATGGCGGTGCGCCGCGAGCCCCGCCTCGCCGAGCGGGTCAAGGAGGTCGTGCTCATGGGCGGCGGCTACCACGTCGGCAACTACAGTGCCGTGGCCGAGTTCAACATCGCCATCGACCCCGAGGCCGCGCACATCGTCTTCAACGAGCCGTGGCCGGTCGTCATGGTCGGCCTCGACCTGACCCACCAGGCGCTGGCCACGCCCGAGGTCGTGAAGCGGATCGCGGCCGTCGACACCACCGCCTCCCGCTTCGTCGTGGAGCTGCTGGAGTTCTTCGGCACGATGTACCGCCAGGCCCAAGGCTTCGACGCTCCCCCGGTGCACGACCCGTGCGCCGTCGCCTACGTGATCGACCCGTCCATCGTCCGCACCCGCAAGGCGCCGGTGAACATCGAGCTGGCGGGGCTGCTCACCACCGGTATGACGGTCACGGACTTCCGCGCGCCGGCGCCCCCTGGCTGCCACACCGCTGTCGCGACGGAGCTTGACCACCAGCGCTTCTGGGACCTGATCGTGGACGCGCTGGCCCGGATCGGCGACGTCCCGCTGTGACCGCCGAGCAGAAGACCACCACCCCGTCGAAGGTCAATGTCGCCACCCTCATGGTGGCGCTGCTGTCGGCCTGCGTGGCGTTCCAGCTCAACGCCAGCATGCTCAGCCCGGCGTTGGCGACGATCCAGCGTGAACTGCACACCGATGCCGCGTCGGTCGGCCTCACCCAGACGGCCTTCTTCACCTCGGCGGCGCTGTTCTCCCTGTTCCTGCCGCGCCTCGGCGACAACGTCGGCCGCAAGCGGGTGCTGACCGGGATGCTCGTCGTGATGGGCGTCGGCTGCGCCGTCGCCGCGCTCGCCCCCAACATCGGGGTGCTGTTCGTGGGCCGCGTCATCCAGGGCGTCTCCGGACCGGTGGTCCCGCTGTGCCTGATCATGCTGCGCGTCGAGGTCCGTGACCCCAAGCTGTACGGCACGCTCATGGGCGTGCTCACCGCCATCAACGGCGGCATCGCCGGCGTCGATGCGCTGGGCGGCGGGTACCTCGCCGAGCACCACGGCTTCGGGGCGGTCTTCTGGACGATGGCCGTCGTCGCGGGACTGGCCGCCCTGTCGATGCTGTTCTTCTCCCGGGAGTCCACCGCCGAGAAGACCGAGCGCATGGACTGGCTGGGCGTGCTGCTGATCGTCATCTCCGTCGGCGCCCTGCTCGTCGCGCTCGACGAGCTGGGCAAGCTCGCCGCCGCGAACTGGGTCCTCGTCATCGTGCTGCTCGTGGTCACCGCCGTGGCGTTCTGGCTGTTCTGGCGCGTGGAGGACCGCGGCCAGCACCCGCTCGTCGCCACCCACCTGCTCCGCCGCCGCGCCACCTGGTCCCTGTTGTTGACGACCCTGCTCACCATGACCGGCGTCTTCGCCGTCATGAACGGGCTCATCCCGAACCTCGCCCAGGACTCCTCGGGCGGCTACCGGATGGCCGCCGGGGTCGCGGCCTTGTGGACGCTGACGCCGTATGCGCTCGCCGGGCTGCTGATGGGCCCGCTGTCCGGCTGGATGGCGGCGACGTTCGGCTACCGCCGGATCCTGCGGATCGGGATGGCCGGCTCGGTGGCCACGATCGCGCTGATGATGCTCGTGGTCGGCAGCAGCTCGCGCTTGCTGCTCCTGGCGGTCTCGCTCCTCCTGGGCATCACGTATGCCGGGATCGGCAACATCATCCTCAACGGTCTGGGCATCGTGTTGTCACCGAAGGAGAACCAAGGCTTCCTGCCCGGGCTGAACGCCGGTGCCTTCAACCTCGGCGCGGGCCTGTCGTTCGCGGTGATCTTCGGCGTCGAGACGGCCACCGGTGGCGCGAACGGGACCGGCCCGTCGGGCTACTACGGCGGGCTCACCGCCGGCCTGGTCATCCTGCTGCTCGCGCTGGCCGCGTCGTTCCTGATCCCTCGGCCGGTCGGGGCTGAGCTCGGCGCGCCCGAAAGGACGCCCGCGTAGACCTGACCGGCGCTGCTGTCCCGGCGCTGCTCACCTCACCTCGTCGCTGCTCTCCCGGGACCTCGCCCGCCGCGGCCCACGCCGGGGCATCGGGCGCGACCGCCCCATGGAGGTCATGGACTCGTACGCGGTCTTCACGGTCCGTTCCACCTCCCGCTCCGCCGCGAGCGAGGCAAGGTGCCGCAGCTCGGTGCGGTCCTCCTCCAACGTGCCGCGCAACTCCTCGGGGAGGCCCTCGATCGCCGACCCCAGGCGCTCGGACGCCTCGGACAGAATGGCCTCCGCCTCCTGCGCCCGCCCCTCTCGCATCGCCGCGATGGCCGCACGCTTGCTGGACTGTGCCTGCTGGAGGCTGCGCTCGGCATACAGGGCATCGGCGGACAGGCGCGCCGGCGGCTGCTCCCCCGGCACGAGGTTCACCGTCACGGGCAGGGTGAGCGAGCTCTCCTCCAGCTCCGGGACGGGGGTGTACCGCACCACCACCTCGGCGACCGTCTGCACGCCGAGCGCGGCAACATCCGGCAGGTCGAGCTCGACCAGCACCTTGCGCGTGTCGCCACCGGCAAGGTCACCGAGGTGCACGAGCAGCTCGTCGCCCAGCCAGGCGGTCGGATAGTCGTGCAGCACCCGTATGCCGGAGGGCTCGCACCCGCGCGGACGGATCGTCACGCTCGTGGCCGTGACGGCCTTGGTCAACAGCCCGGCCACCTGGTCGGTCAGCGCGGGCACGAGGTCGTCGAGGCCCTCGGCGAAGACCTGGTTGCCGTTGCCGCCCTTGGCGAGCGCGGCAAGCAGTTCGTCGTCGTAGCCGAGTCCCAGCCCGATGGTCGTGGTGGTGACGCCAGCGCCTGCCTTCGCCCGGGCCAGCTGCGCCAGCCGGTCGCTGGACCGCTCGCCGGCGTTGGCGTGCCCGTCGCTGACGATGACCAGCGTCGCACCGTTCGGCCCCTTGGCCCGGCCCGCCTCACTCAGGCCGAGCGCATAGCCGGCGCTCAGGTCGGTGGTGCCACCCCGGGCCACCTGGTGGACGGCCGCCTGCACCTGCGCCGCCCCGAGCACCTCGAGCGGTGCGGTCGGCACCACCAGGTCCGCGGTGTCGTCGAACACCACGAGCCCGAAGCGATCCTTCGGCCGCAGCCTGCCGACCAGCGTGCTGATCGCCTTCCTGGCGGCCGTCAACGGCTCCCCGGCCATCGACCCCGAACGGTCGAGCACGACGACGACCGTCTGTGCGCCGACCGCGTCGTCGACCACGACCTCGGCCGCGCGCAGGTCGACCAGCAGGTCCACCCCGTCGGTCTCCTCGACCACGATCAGGTCGACGTCAAGCTTGGTGCTTTGGCCCATGGCCCCCTCCTCATCCCCCTGCGGCTCAGCCCGCACTGTTGCGAGCGTCTCCGCGCGTGTTCACCAGATCGCTCCCCGACGTGCTCACCGGAGCACCCTCTGGAACGCCTCCCACCGTAGGAGGGACCACTGACAGACCTCGTTCCTCGTCCCGGATCCTGCGGATGATGCGCACGACGTCGAGGGGATGCTGTCGGTGCCATGCCGCGACCTGCGCCCGCTCCCGCCGCACGACGTGGAGCGGAGCCTCGGTCGCGTGGTGCCACCAGCGGAGCGCGTCACCGGAGTAGGAGATGGCCGCGATCGGTCGTGCCGCGCGGATCGCGCTCAGGGCCGCGACGGGCTCCATCCCCGTCGCCAGCAGGATCGCGAACGCCATGGACGGCCCCCGGTTGATCCCCATGTGGCAGTGCGAGAGCACTGCCGTGCCGGGCTCACTCAACGCCTCGAGGGCAAAGGCGACGCCGACGTCGAACCAGTGGTCCGGCATCCGTTGGCCGATGTCGTCCTCCCCGTTCCACAGGTAGGTCAGTCCGGGCGCACAGGTCTCGACGAACTCCTCGTCGTCCCACTCCAGTCGGTTGTCCAGGACGTGGGTGATGCCGGCGAGCCGGACCTCCTCGAGGTCCGCCAGCATGGCGTCCACCCCGAGGTGGAGGGGAAGGTCGCCCCCGGTCCAGATCCGGTCCGTGACTCGACTGATGTTGGCCATTGCTGCCTCCTTGCGCTGGGTGCCGTCACCTCCAGAGGCGTCGGCGGCGCCGATCCATCAACACGTCCACCACCACATTCTCGTCGCGCCCGGTGACAGCACGGCTCGACCCCACTGATCCCCCACGCCTGCTCCCGCTCACGTCGATGATCGCGACCCCCTGCGTCACCCTCGCCAGTTCAGTTCATCAGATCACGAAACGGCATCGGCCGTTCGGCCATTGCCGAATCACGGGTGCGCACGGCCAGCCGACGGAGGTGCCGGCCGGCTCAGGGCCGCGGTAGCCCGAGCCGCTGCGCGACGGCCTCGCCACCCATCTCCCGCACCACGCCCGGGTCACCCACGACCACGAGCCGGTCCGTGGCCCGGGACAGCCCGACGTAGAGCCGTTCCCGGGACCGCTCCCGCGCCTCGGACTCGTTGACGCACAGGACGACGGCACGCCGCTCGAGGCCCTTGCACCCGAGCACGTGCCCGTAGAAGACGTCGTCGTCCTCCCAGAACGACGCCCAGTAGCCCTCCTGTCCGAGCGCCTCCTGCCGTTCCCGTTGGACGGGGTGCCGCTTGCCCGTCGTCAGCAGCGCCACGTCCGCTGCCTTCCACCCCTCGTCCAGCAGCAGCTCCACCTGCTCGTCGGCCACCTCGAGCGCGTCGTCCGCGGGAGCGGACAGGAAGGTGACCTCGGGGCCGTCACCGCCGCGACACGTCATACGCAAGGGGGCCAACGGGCCGAACACGGAGGCGATCTGGCGCGTGTTGCGCAGGTTCGTGTCGAGCACCAACGGGATCAGGGGCACCGGCGGCTGGCCGAACCGCGCGAAGATCCGCTGGTTCTCGTCGGAGTAGACGAACAGCCCGCCGGTCTCCTCGTCGCGAAGGGCCCGCACCAGCGGCGTCCACCACTCGTCGGCGAAGTCCTGGGCCTCGTCGACGATGATGGCGTCGAACTTGTGCCCGTCGTCGAGTTCGCTTGCCAGCGTAGCCATTCGCCGCGGCAGCTCCCGTTCCCAGAAGTCGCTGTCCTCGCGCGATCCGGTCGGCGCGCCCCACAACCGGCCGAGGTCGGCGAACGTCCCGACGAACGCCGGCCGCTGGCGCCGCGGGACACCGGCGAGCTGGCGCTTGAAGTACTCCGCCAGCCCGATCGAGTAGCACACCAACGCCACTCGCTGCGCCTTGACGTCGGCCCGGCCGCGCGTGAGCTCCTTGGCCTGGGTGAGCGCCATGACCGTCTTGCCACTGCCGGCTCCGCCACGCACCTCGACGCGGTTCAGCAGCCGCGTCACCTTGAGCAGCGCCGCCTGCTCCTGGGTCAGTCGGTCCGCCACGGCCGCACGGTCGTCGGCGTCGGCCGTGGGGTCGGGCATCGGCAGGTGCCGTCCCTGCAGGATCTCGACGATGAGGTCGCAGTCGCCCTCGTCGGGCACCCGGTGGCCGCTCTCCTGGCGCAGTGCCACGTCGGTGAGCCGCTCAGCCAGCCGGCCCAGGTCCGCCCGGCCGTGCACGCACCAGCGCGGACAGTCCGGCATCGCGAAGTCGGCGTCCACCTCCGAATACGGCAGGACCACGCTGTGCGCCCAGCGGATTCGCGTGCGCGAGGAGTCGCGCCACCGTGGGTCGGACTCGATGTAGAACCGCAGGGCGTACTTGCTGTCCCTCGCCTGGTCCACCGGGTGGATCGTCACCACATCCCCGCTGCGCCGCTGCCGCCAGGTGTCGCCCTCGACGAAGACGCTGCCGCCCTTCACCTCCACCACCACTCCCGCGCCAGGGATCACCACGACGAGGTCGGCCTCGTGATCCTTGCGCTCGTCGGTGAGCCGGACGTTCGCCAGCACGATCGCGCCGTCGGGGAGGGTGCGCACCAGCTCCTCCCACACCTCCCGCTCGGAGTTCGTGACAAAGGTCGGCTCGGCCGGCACCGCCCTCGCGGCCATGTCCCACTCCCTCGCCCGTCGGCAGACGATCGGACCCTACCGCCGGGTCGGAGCGGACGAGAACGGACCTCGCGTGGGTGGGGCGCGATCCATGGCAGGCTGTGCCCCACCACAGGTCGACGTCGAGACGGGAAGAGCGCGGTATGCCGGAACCACAGCCACCTGCCGCCGCGCACCACCGCTCGCCCAGCCTGGTCGAGGACTGGCTCGAACGGCTCCTGTCCCTGCGCCAGCACAGCAAGGACGGGGTCCGCCGGCCGAGCAAGCCCCTGCTCGTGCTCCTCGCCCTCGGCCGGTTGCAGGAGACGGGGACCAGCAGCCTGCGGTGGGACGAGAGCCAGCCCAAGCTCAGCGAGCTGATCGCCGAGTTCGGGCCGCCGAGCAGGACCGGGCGCCGGCAGGCAGCCGCCTATCCCTTCACCCACCTGCGCTCCGACGGCGTCTGGTCCCTGAGCCACGACGTGCCGATGGACCGGATCGGCCCGCTGGACGCCGAGCCGGTCACCGGCCGCCTCGCCCTCCCCCTCGAGCACGCGCTGCTCGCACCCGGCGAGATCGAGCGCGCCGCCCGGGCGATCGTGGAGAGCCAGTTCCCCAGCACCGTCGCCCCCGACGTCCTCGCCTCGGTGGGGCTCGACCCGGAGCTCGTCCTCTCGACCGGGAGGACGGTGGCCACGGTGCCGGAGCGCAGACGCAGCTCGTCCTGGCCCGCTCAGGTCCTCGCCGCCTGGGACCAGCAGTGCGCCTTCTGCCGGTATGACGGCCGCCTCGGCAACGCTGTCGTCGGCCTGGAGGCTGCCCACGTCCGCTGGTTCACCTTCGACGGACCGGACGACCTCGACAACGGCTTGGCGCTCTGCTCCCTGCACCACAAGCTGTTCGACCGCGGCGCGCTCGGCCTCGACGCCAGCTGGCACATCGTGGTCTCCCGCGCCTTCACCGCGCGGTCGGACGCTGCGCAGCGCGTCTACGACCTCCACGGCCAGCGGCTACGGGCACGACCCGGCACCCCGCTGCCCGACGCGCACCACGTCCAGTGGCACACGACGCAGGTCTTCAAGGTGCCCGCACTCAGCGCGTAACCGGGGCGTCATCGGTCAGTCGGCGAATCACCATGCCGGAGGCGGGCTTCGGCTCGAACAGCGTGGACTTGCGCGGCATCCGCTCCCCCGCCCGGGCGACGGCGGCCACGTCGGCAACCGGCGTCGCCCGCAGCAGGACCGCGGTCCGGTCATCGCCGGCGGCCACCAGCGCCTCCTCGACCGAGTGGGCATAGCCCACCGTCTGCTCGTCGTCGCTCAGGCCCCAGATCCGCTCGACCAGCACGCGGTGCAGGAGCGTCACGTCCAGCCGCCCGAGCGCCGAACCATGCGCGGCGGCGAGGCCGGAGGCCACGGTGTCCGCGTCCAGTGCCCGGACGACCACGGCCCGGTCCCCCTGCGCGAGCGCCACCGCGAACTCCGCCGACCGCTGCACCTCGAGCTCGGCGTCGGCCACGGGCAGCGGCTCACCGACCGTCGCTTGACCGGCCAGCTTGCCCACGGCCTGGTCGAATCCCAGCGCCACGACCCGGTGGATCGGGTGCACCTGCGGCCCGTATGCCGTGCTGTCCACCAACAGCGTCAGCCCCCTGTCCCACGGGCCTGGCTCCCCACCGTGTTGGGCCTGCCGCTGCAGGTAGGTCGCATAGCGGTGGTGTCCGTCCGCGATGAGGGCCCGCCGCTCGGCCAGGTCCTGGGCCACGGCGGCGAGGGTCGAGGAGTCGGTGACCGCCCACAGCCGGTGGCGCGTCCCGTCCGGGGTTTGCGCCGAGGCGATCGGCGCGTGCCCCTGTGGCGAGGCGACCACGTCCGAGGCGGCGCCACCACCGTCATACACCAGGAAGATCGGCTCGAGGTCGGCCTCCGTGGCGCTCATCAGCGCGAGCCGGTCCGCGACCGGCCCGGCCATGGTGTTCTCGTGGGGCAGGATCACCCCGTCCGCGGGGTCACGCAGCTCGACGGCGCCGAGCAGCCCGCGGGTGACCTGCCCGTCGGCGGCCATCTCGTAGACGTAGAGCGCCGGTTCGTCGTCGACGGCCAGCACGCCCTCGGCGACCCACATGTCGAGCAGGCGCCGGGCACCAGCACGTGCGTCCCCGTCGGCGAGGGCCGCCTCCTGCTCGGCGGGCAGGATGAGCCGGGCGGCGTTGCTGTCGCACCGCTCCACCAGGGCGGCGCGCTCGGCCGGCGACACGACGTCATACGGCGGGCAGAGGCGCAGGCCCACGTCCTCACGCGCGGTGAAGCGGGTGGCACGGAAGGGGTGCAGGACGAGTCCGGTGGAAGTCACTCGCTGATGCTAGGGGCACGTCGTCAGCCGATGGGCACCCCGCGCACCTGCACCGGCTGCTGTGTCGGGTCCAGCTCGGTGCCCTGCAAGACGCCGGCCGGGGTGATCACGTCGGTGGCCTTCGGCACCGAGCCGGGGTCGACCGCGCAGATCGGGCTGGACGTGCCCGCGGTCGGGCAGACGCCGAACAGGTACGGCTGTGGAGTCGGCGCGAACCCCCGCGCCTGGTCCGGGCTGTAGCCGTCCTGCCCGTGCAGCACGACCGCGAACGACCAGCCCGGCCCCGGGGTCCCGAAGGCGGACGTGGGTACCGAGATCGTGATGTAGCGCGAGGCCTCGCTCGCCTGCACGTTCGCGTTGCCGAGGCTGTTGCCGTTGGCATCCACGAAGACCGGCGCGGCAAAGCCTTGCACCTCAAGGCGTTCGCTCCAGGCGTCCTGCGGGGCGATCTGGTAGTTCCGGGACGGGTAGGCCGCCTGCGTCGACGTGGTCGTCGCGTCCGGGGTGTGCACGTAGACATCGAGCAGCTGGGCGCCGAGCGCCGACCCGAAGGTCGGGTGGAGGTCACGCAGCCGCGTGCGCAGGTAGACCGTGTCGCCCGCGTCGATGACCTGGAACCGCTCGATGTCGAACGCACCGGCGTGGAAGTCCCCGGCGGTCGGGTAGGCGTAGGTGCCCGGTCCGTTGTCGTCGCCGCTGGGGTCGGTGACGTCCAGCAGCACGTTCCCCGCGATGGCATCCGAGATCACGGTGCGCTGGGCGTAGCCGGTGGCGCCGTCCGCGGTGGTCGCCGCGACGGTGACGACCGAGGTCCCGAACGGCGTGGGCACGTCGACCGAGAACGCCCCGTCCGCACCGGCGGTCGTCTCCACCGTCCGGCTGTCGCCTCCGGTGTCGACCGCCGTCGAGGCCACATCGACGGTCGCCCCCGGTGCCGTCGTCCCCGTCACGGTCGTGGTCGCCTGGTCGACCTCGGCCCCGTCAGCGGGGCTGGTGACCTGCACGGGCACGGCGGAGCGCTGGGCCTGGCCGTGCACGACATACCGGCTCCGGGTGATGGACGGCTGCTCGACCGGCCGGTCGGAGCCGAGGGAGGCGATCAGGCGCAGTTCACCGGCCTGGGCCCACGTCAGCGGGGAGGCCGAGCCCGCGGCGTGGCCGGGCTGGAAGCCGATCGAGGCGGTCGCGGGGTCCGTGCCGTACGGGTCGGCCGGCAGCGCCGGGTCCTCCCACTCCTGCTCGGGGACGAGGCCGATCCCGGAGGCGGACTGCTGCATCGACTGGAGCAGCTCAGCGACGCGAGTCGTGTTGCCGAGCTGCAGCTCCTGCTCCGCACGCTCCCCAGCCAGCACCGGCCACACGTGCCCGGACCCGACGTCGTCCGTGGCCCACGGCTCACCGGAGGGTGAGCAGTTGGTCGGGTCGGGCTCCCAGCAGTCGCCGTACCCGTCCTCGCTCCCGGCGGCGTCCGTGCCGTAGCGGTAGAACCCGTCCCCGCTCGGGGTCGAGCGGCGGATCACCTGGTCGACCACCTTCAGCGACCGGGCGACGACCGGGTCATTCGCGGGCAGGATGCCGAGCCGGGTGAGCTCCTGGAAGCCGGCGTCGACCACCGCGCGCTGGTCCGCGTCGATGCTGCCGTTGCCGAGGTTGTACGTCGTGGCCGCGTCCGGGTCACCGTCCTTGGACAGCCGGATGAAGTAGGAGCCGCCGGCGATGTCGGCATACGGCCCGGTACTGGTGACGGTCCAGTTCTTGACCTTCCGCGCGAACTGGTCGGCAGTGGCCCGGTAGACCCGCGCGGACGCGTGGTCACCGTTGGCATCGGCGATCTCCCCCGCCGCGACGAGGCCGGCGATCTCGGCGGCGATGGTCGACGGCGAGTAGCCGCTCTGCTCCTCCCAGCGCTCGGACCCGAACGAGGGCCCGTGCGCGACGACGAAGTCGGCCGCCCGCTTGATGTGCTCGGTGTAGAGCTGCTTGTCATCGGTGAGGCCCGCCTGC
>NZ_DASSTI010000194.1:0-14204 GCF_035708005.1 Segeticoccus sp.
CTGGAAGGTGAACTTCTGCAAGTTCACCAACGAGACCCGCAACGGCATCGAGGACGCGACCGAGAACTCCGGCCAGACCTGGATCGCCGCGGTGAACGGCACCGCCGCGGGCGGTGGCTACGAGCTGGCCCTCGCGTGCGACCAGATCGTCCTCGTCGACGACGGTTCCTCCACCGTGTCCCTGCCCGAGGTGCCGCTGCTGGGCGTGCTCCCGGGAACCGGCGGACTGACCCGCGTGGTGGACAAGCGGCACGTCCGCAAGGACCGCGCCGACCTCTTCGCGACCAAGTCCGAGGGCTACCGCGGCGACACCGCCGTGCAGTGGGGCCTGGTCGACGCCACCGTCCCGCGCAACGCCTGGGAGGAGGAGATCGGCAAGCGTGCCCACGAGGCCGCCGCCACCTCCTCGCGCCCCGCGGACGCGCAGGGCGTCACGCTGACGCCTCTCGACCGCACGGACGAGGGCGACTCCATCACCTACCCGTACGTGACCGCCACGGTCGACCGGGAGAGCCGCCGGGTGGACATCACCGTCTCCGCACCGGACAGCTCGCCGCCCGCCGACGGTGACGCCGCGCAGGACCAGGGGGTCGACTACTGGCCGCTGGCACTCACCCGCGCGCTGGACGACCTGATCCTGCACCTGCGCACCAACGAGCTCGAGCTGGGCACGTGGGTGTTCCGCGCCGTCGGCGACAAGGACACCGTGCTCGCCTACGACGCCCAGCTGCGCGAGCTCGCCCCGCAGCACTGGTTCGTCAACGAGGTGCAGCAGTACTACAAGCGCACCCTCAAGCGGCTCGACGTCACCAGCCGCAGCCTCGTCGCGGTCATCGAGCCGGGCAGCGCGTTCGCCGGCATCCTGCTCGAGCTCGCGCTCGCCGCGGACCGGCAGTACATGCTGGAGGGCGTCTACGAGGACGTCGACCCCGACGCGGACCCGGCCACCGTCGTGCTCAGTGAGTCCAACTTCGGCACCTATCCGATGGGCAACGGCCTGAGCCGGCTGCAGTCCCGCTTCTGGGGGCACGAGGAGCTGCTGGACGCCGCCCGGGGCAAGATCGGCCAGCCGCTCGATGCCGCCGCGGCCGACGAGGCCGGGATCGTGACGATGACGCTCGACGACATCGACTTCGAAGAGGAGCTGCGCATCGTCCTCGAGGAGCGCGCCTCCCTGTCCCCGGACGCGCTGACCGGGATGGAGGCCAACCACCGGTTCGTCGGGCCGGAGTCGATGGAGACCAAGATCTTCGGGCGGCTCACCGCCTGGCAGAACTGGATCTTCATCCGTCCCAATGCCTCCGGCCCGGACGGCGCGTTGCGCCGGTTCGGCACCGGGCGCAAGGGCGAGTACGACCTGAAGCGGGTGTGACATGGCTGCCGTGCAGTTCAACGCAGGGACGTGGCTGACCCAGCGCCACGTCGAGGATGGCAACGGTGACCGGGTCGCCGTCCGAGGCCCCCAGACCCTGACGTATGCCGAGCTCACCGACCTCGTGGGCACCGTCACCGCGGCGCTGCGCTCGCTCGGGCTGCGGCGGGACGACCGGGTCGTGTTCGTCACCAACGACGACGTGCCGATGGTCGCCGGCATCCTCGCGGCGTTCACCGGCGGCTTCGTGGCCGTGCCGGTCTCGACCATGCTCGGCGCCAAGGAGCTCGGCGAGATCATCTCCGACTCGGGCGCCACGGTCCTGGTCGGGAGCGCGGACTACGCGGAGAACGTCGAGAAGGCTGCGACCGTGGCGCCCGAGCTCCGGGTGCTCGTCGCCGACGCCGACCGGCCGCTGAACGCTCCGGACTCCGTGGAGAGCATCACCTGGGCCGACCTCGTCGAGCGCGGCCGGGACGAACCCGCGGAGCGGCGCCGGCCGGCGGAGACGGTGGAGGACGCCTGGGCCCTGTGGCTCTACACCTCCGGCACCACCGGCTCGCCCAAGGGCGCCATGCACCGGCACGCCAACATCCGGCACGTCTGCGACACCTACGGCCGGCAGGTGCTCGGCATCCGTCCGGAGGACCGGTGCTTCTCGATCGCCAAGCTGTTCTTCGCCTACGGCATCGGCAACTCGCTGTTCTTCCCGTTGTCGGTGGGAGCGAGCACGGTGCTGGAGCCGCGGCGCCCGTCGCCGGCCGTCGTGCGTGAGCGCGTGACGACCGACGAGCCGACGCTCTTCTTCGGCGTGCCGACCTTCTATGCCGCGCTCGCCTCCAGCGACCTGCCGGACGACACGTTCGCCTCGGTCCGGCTGGGCACCTCGGCCGGCGAGGCGCTGCCGGCCGCACTCCAGGGGCGGTTCAGCCAGCGCTTCGGCTTCCAGATCCTCGACGGGATCGGCTCGACCGAGGCCCTGCACATCTTCCTGTCCAACCGCCCCGAGGAGATCCACGCGGGCACCACCGGCCGGCCGGTCCCCGGCTACGACATCGAGCTGCGTGACGCCCTCGGCGCCCCGGTGCCGGACGGCGAGCCCGGGTCCCTCTACGTCCGCGGTGACTCGATCGCGCTCGGCTACTGGCGGCGCACCGAGGCATCGCGTTCGGTCTTCGTCGGCGAGTGGCTCAGCACCGGGGACACCTACGTGCGTTCCGACGAGGGCTTCTACACCTGCCTCGGCCGCAGCAACGACCTGCTCAAGGCCGGCGGCATCTGGGTGTCCCCGGGCGAGGTCGAGGAACGGCTGCTGCAGCACGAGGCGGTGACCGAGGTCGCCGTGGTCGGCATGCCCGACGCCGACGGGCTCGACAAGCCGGTTGCGGTGTGCGTGACCCGCGGGCAGGTGACCGCCGACGAGCTGGTCCAATGGTGCCGGGCCGGTCTGGCAGCCTTCAAGCGGCCGCGCCAGATCTACTTCGTCGACGAGCTGCCCAAGACGGCGACCGGCAAGATGCAGCGGTTCAAGGTGCGCCAGCTGGTCGCCGACCTCACGGTCACCGAGAGCGCGGGCAGTGTGGGCAAGGCCCCCACGTCCGCGGCTGCCGGTGCGACGGCCCCCTCAAGCGAAGGAGCCCTGTCATGACGGCCGTGGACGTCGACCTCCTCATCGTCGGCGCCGGACCCGTGGGCCTGTTCGGCGCCTACTACGCCGGGGCCCGCGGGCTGCGCACCGCGGTCGTCGACTCGCTCAGCCAGGTCGGTGGCCAGGTCAGCGCGATGTACCCGGAGAAGCAGATCTTCGACATCGCCGGGTTCCCGGCGGTGTCCGGGCGCACGCTGGTCAGCAACCTTGCCCGTCAGGCGGCGCAGTTCGACCCGACCTACCTGCTCGGGCAGGAGGCCCAGCAGCTCGACCGCGTCAGCCAGGCTGAGGGCCCCGACCTGCTCGTGGTGCGGACCAGCACCGGCACCGAGATCACGGCCAGGGCGATCGTCATCACCGGCGGCATCGGCACCTTCACCCCGCGCGCCCTGCCGGCGGGGGAGGAGTTCCTCGGCCGCGGGCTGGAGTACTTCGTCCCCTCCTCCGCGGAGTATGCCGGCAAGGACGTGGTCGTCGTCGGCGGCGGTGACAGCGCGGTCGACTGGGCGCTCATGCTCCACCCGATCGCGTCCTCGGTCACCCTCGTGCACCGGCGGCAGGCGTTCCGCGCCCACCACAGCTCGGTGGAACAGCTGCATGCCGCACCGGTCGAGATCGTGCTCGACGCCCAGGTCACCGCCACCACGGGTGGCGGTGAGCTCGAGCAGATCGAGGTCACGGTCAAGGGCGAGGAGGCGCCCCGGTCGCTGGCCTGCCAGAAGCTGGTCGCGGCGCTCGGCTTCACGGCCAACCTCGGTCCGCTGCGCGAGTGGGGGATCGAGCTGCACGACAACCGGCACCTCGTCGTCGACTCCGCGATGCGCACCAACGTGGCGGGGCTCTTCGCCGCCGGGGACATCACGGACTACGACGGCAAGGTCCGGCTCATCGCCGTCGGCTTCGGCGAGGTGGCGACGGCGGTCAACAACGCCGCCGTGCACATCGACCCGGACGCGCAGCTGTTCCCGGGGCACTCGACCGACAGCCCCAGCTCGGTGCCGCAGCCCACGCCCGCCTGAGGGCGTTTGCCCCTGACCACACCGACGCGATCTGCGCCAGACTCAGTTCCACGCAACGTCTGCAGGAGGTACCCATGCCCTACGTCATCGCCGAGCCGTGCGTCGACACCACCGACATGTCGTGCGTCGAGGAGTGCCCGGTCGACTGCATCTACGAGGGAGACCGCAAGCTCTACATCAACCCCAAGGAGTGCATCGACTGCGGCGCGTGCGAACCGGTGTGCCCGGTCGAGGCGATCAGCCAGGACCGGCGGGTGCCGGAGGAGTACAAGGAGCACATCGAGGACAACCGGCGCTTCTTCACCGAGACCCTGCCCGGCCGGGACGAGCCGCTCGGCGCGCCGGGCGGGTCGCACAAGACCGGACGCATCGGGGTGGACACCCCGATGGTCGCCGACCTCTGAGGCGGCCGCGTGCTCGACGGTAGGCCACTCGTCGACGCCCACGTCCACCTCCCGGTCCTCGGAACCCTGCGACCGGCGTGGCTGCAGTGGGCGCGCGACTTCGGGGTGCCCGGGATCCTCGAGGACGTCTGGGACCCCGACGGCCGGCCCCGCCCGGAGCGGGTGGACGCGCTCTTCGCGGCCGAGGGCGTCGACGTCGCCCTGCTGTTCTGCGAGTACAGCCCCAAGGCCACCGGCATGCAGGAGTTCGACGACCTGCTGCCGGTCGTTGAGCACAACCCCACCCGGTTCCGGCCGGTGGCCAACGTCAACCCGCACCTGCACTTCCCGATCGCCCGGGAGCTGACCCGTCAGCTCGACGCCGGGGCGGCCGCCCTGAAGCTCCACCCGGTGCACGGTGGCTTCCGGTGCAGCGACGCCGCGCTGTACCCGGCATACCAGGTGTTGGAGGAGCGGCAGGTGCCGCTCGTCGTCCACTGCGGCACGAGCACCTTCCCCGGCTCGGCGAACGAGTTCGCCGATCCCCAGCACCTGCTCCCGGTCGTGCGCGACTTCCCGGGGCTGGACATCGTGCTGGCCCACGGCGGACGCGGCTGGTGGTACGACGCAGCGGCGTTCCTGGCGCTGACCCACCCGACGGTGTGGATCGAGCTGTCCGGGCTGCCGCCCAAGCGGCTCCCGGAGTACTACGCGAAGTTCGACCTCGGGCGCCTCGCCCGCCGGTGGATCTTCGGCACCGACTGGCCCGGGGTACCGGGGACGGCCAAGAACGCCCGGGCGGTGGCCGACCTGCTCCCCGACGAGGTGGCCGCCGACGTCTTGGCCGGCAACGCCCGCCGGGTGTATGCCGGTCTCCCGGACCTGGGTGCGACGTCGCCGGTGCACACCCACGAGAAGGAGTGACCGATGCCGATCTACGCGCTGGGTGACCTCGTCCCGCGGATTGACCCCGACGCCTTCGTCCACCCGGACGCCGTGGTCATCGGCCAGGTGACCCTCGGACCGGGCGCGTCCGTGTGGCCCACCGCCGTGCTCCGGGCCGACTTCGGGCGGATCGAGGTCGGCGCCCGGACCTCCATCCAGGACGGCACCATCCTGCACACGACCGAGGACTGGCCGACCGTCATCGGCAGCGACTGCGTCGTCGGCCACAACGCCCACCTCGAGGGCTGCACGGTCGAGGACCGCTGCCTGATCGGCTCCGGTTCCGTCGTGCTGAACCGCGCGGTGATCAGGGCCGGCTCCGTGGTGGGGGCCCAGGCGCTGGTCCCCGAGGGCCTGGAGGTGCCCGCCCGGCACCTGGCCCTCGGTGTCCCCGCCCGGCCCCGGCCGCTGGACGGCACGAAGCAGCACGAGTGGATCGACTACGGCGTGAACGAGTACTTGGGCAACGCCAAGCGCTACCGCGATGCCCTCCGCAGGATCGACAATCCCTGACAACCCTCTCGAGCGGGAAGGATGACGCGATGACCGACACGGAGGTCCGGGGCGTCCCGGCGACCGAGCTGAGTGACGAGGAGCTGGAGCAGCAGGGCACGCACGCCCACGCGACCCGCAACTGGGTGTTCCTGCACGGCAGCGCCGAGCAGTTCGCCCGGCACACCACGCGCATGCTGGAGCTGGAGCGGGAGTACCTGCGCCGGCACCCCAAGCGCACGTGGCAGGGCTCGGGCGGACGCGCCACCGACACCGAGGCCACGGCGGAGGCGTGGCGCGAGACGGTGCGGGGCATCATCGGCCAGCTCGAGACGCTGGTGAACCTGCCCGACCCCCGCCCGCAGGAGGACTCCACCGGTACGTCGGCGGACCCGCAGATCGCCTTCCTGCGCCGGATCGCCGCCGCCGGAGGAACGCTGCACAAGCTGGAGGCGCACCAGGAGGCGCGCATGGCCGGGCTGGACCGGGCCTCGCTCGCCAGCCTCTACAAGGCCAACCCGCCCCTGCTCGTCACCGAGGGCGAGAACCGCGTGCTCACCGACGCCGGGCGGTCCCGGTTGAACGGTGCGGGCTGATGGCCGCGCCGCCCACCAAGGTCGGGGACGTCCGTCTCGAGCTGTCCACCGCGCGCCGGCTCGGTGAGCCGGCCACCGGGCTCGAGCAGTGGCAGGTCACGGCATCGGTGCCCGGTGCCGACGGCGCCGACCGGCCGGTCGGCACGCTGTCGGTGATGGCCCTCGACCTGGTCGCCTGTGAGGACCCGTGGGGCGCCCTGGACAGCAGCAACGAGGACATCGCGCACATCGGCGACGTGGTCTTCGACGAGATGACCGGCCAGTTGTCCCCGGAACTGGACGCCCGGCTCGCGAAGACCGGTGAGCGGGTGCTCGTCATCGACCGGGTCGAGCTCGAACCGGAGTGGCAAGGGCACGGACTCGCGGCCCTCCTGCTCGCCGAGACGTTGGAGCGGATGCGCGGTGGGGTGCGTGCCGCCGTGTGCCTCCCCGCCCCGTTGCACCGCGCCGGCGAGGCGCAGGCGGACTACGACACGTCGCTGCAGCGGATGCAGCAGGTGTGGCGGGAGGTCGGCTTCGAGCAGTTCCGCGAGGGCGTGTGGCTGCTGGAGCCGAACCACGGTCCACTCCCGCAGCGGATCACGAGTCTGCGGCAGCAGCACGGACTCGACTGATCCGGACCGGCCCCGCCCCTGTCGCGCCGGCACCCTCACCCATCGCGGTGGCGTGCGGCGCGAGGGCGAGGTCCACGGTCGGCACCACGGGCAGGTCATCGCTCACGGTGGCCGCCTCGAGCACCTTCGCCGGCTCGCCGGCCGCCACGACGTGCAGACGCACGTAGCCGGCATACGCGTCCCGTGCCGAGAGCACTGCGGCCATCGCCGCCGCACTGAGAAGGGGCACGCCACTCAGGTCGAGGACCACGTCGGTGACCTCGTCGCTGCGCGAGGCGAGGAGAGTGTCGAGCGCCGCGCGGAGCTCCTGGACGTTGGACAGGTCGAGCGGCCCCGAGACGGACAGCACGGTGGTGAAGCGGAACTGGGCGCCGCCGGATGGCACGAAGGGACCTCCACGTGTGGGTGTGGACGTCGGCCCGCTGCTGAACCAGCCGTCAGGGGACATCATGCCCCAGCCGCAGCGAACGCTGCGCCGCCGTCCACGGCGTGGCGGTCGGTGCGCAGGAGGCCGGTCAGGGGTGTTGGCCGCCCAGCCGGGCGAGCCACGCGTTGTACGCCTCCAGCTCTGCGTCCACGCCGCGGTCGGCCGCCCGGTCGCGTCGCTTGGCCTCGCGCTCGCTGCTGCGGCCCCACAGCGTCACGATGGCGAGCACGACCAGCAGCGTGGGGACCTCGCTGAAGCCCCAGGCGATCGAGCCGCCCAGCTGCTCGTCGTGGAGCGCGTTGACGTGCCACATCGCCGGCGGGTGGGCGAAGAACGCCACGATCACGGCGTTGCTCGTCATCATCGCGATGCCGAAGAAGGAGTGGAAGGGCGCGGTGATGAACATCTCCACGATCCGCGTGAAGGGGGAGTGGTGGTGCGGGCTCGGGTCGATGGCCAACAGCGGCCAGAACAGCAGCAGCCCCACCGCGACGAAGTGCACGAGCATGAAGGTGTGCCCCACGAAGCTGCCCATGAGGTCGTCGAACAGCGGGCTGAAGTACAGCGCGTAGAGACTCGCGAGGAACAGCGGTAGCGCGATCAAGGGGTTGCTCAGCACCGCCATCACGCGGCTGTGGAGGACCCGCAGCAGGGTCCGGCGAGCGCGTCCGCGACGGCCCGGACCGCTCGGCAGGGCGCGGAGCGCCAACGTGATCGGCGCTCCCATGAGCAGCGGGATGGGCACGAGCATGCTCAGCACCATGTGCTGCACCATGTGCACGCTGAACAGCACCATGGAGTACCCGCCCGTTCCGGTCGCGGTGACCAGCACGATGAGGACGAGACCGGCATACCAGCTGACGGTCCGTCCGGGGGACCAGTGGTGACCCGCGCGGCGGAGGTGCCACACCCCCCACCCGTAGAGGAGCCCACCGAGCAGGCACAGGATCGGCAGGACGGGGACCGGCTGGGGGTGCCACGCCAGGAGGCGCGCGAAGTCGGGCGGCTGCATCGGGACCCACATCGGGCCGCTCATGTGGCTCGGCATGGGCATGTGGCCGTTCACAGCGGCCGGGAGCGCCGTGCGGCGCGGTGCAGGGGGTCGCTCACCGCGGCATGGTCCCACCCGGCCCTGAGCCGGACGCTGGGGGTTCCCGCCCCCAAGGCCGCCGACTTGCGGCCCCGCAAGCCCGGTCGGAGGGTGAGGAGGACCGCCGCCACCTGCCACCGGTCCCGAGGAGCGACGATGCACGAGCCGATCACCCTGACCGTCGACGGGCAGCACCGCACGCTCGAGGTGGACACCCGCACCAGCCTGCTCGACGCCCTGCGCAATCAGCTCGGCGTGACGGCGCCGAAGAAGGGCTGCGACCGCGGCCAGTGCGGGGCCTGCACCGTGCTGCTGGACGGCCGGCGCGCGACCACCTGCCTGGCTCTCGCCGTGGCGTACGACGGCGCCGAAGTGGTCACCGCGCACGGGCTGGCGGGCGAATCGGAGGGGCTGCACCCGGTGGCGCAGGCCTTCCTCGACGAGGACGGGTTCCAGTGCGGCTTCTGCACCCCGGGCCAGATCTGCTCGGCGGTGGGGATGCTGGAGGAGCTGCGCGCGGGCCAGCCGAGCTACGTCACGGCCGACCTGGCGGCCGGCCCGGCGCTGGAGGACGCGGAGATCCGCGAACGGATGAGCGGCAACCTGTGCCGGTGTGCCGCGTACGTCAACATCGTCGCGGCGATCCGGCAGGCGGCCGGGTCGTGAAGCCGTTCGCGTACGCCCGCGCCCGCGACGTCGACGAAGCGGTCGAGCTGGTGGCGGCCACACCGGGCGCCGCGTTTCTCGGCGGCGGGACGAACCTCGTGGACCACCTGCGCATCGGCGTGGCCGAGCCGGAGCTGCTCGTGGACGTCAGCCGGCTGCCGCTGGACCGCATCGAGGAGCTCCCCGACGGCGGGCTGCGCGTCGGCGCCGCGGTGCGCAACAGCGACCTGGCCGCGGACGAGCGGGTCCGCACGCGCTACCCGGCGCTCTCCCGGGCGCTGCTCTCCGGCGCCTCCGGTCAGCTGCGCAACCTCGCGACGACCGCCGGGAACCTGTTGCAGCGCACCCGCTGCGTCTACTTCCAGGACGTCACCACGCCCTGCAACAAGCGTCAGCCCGGCACCGGGTGCTCCGCGTTGGAGGGCTACCAGCGCTACCACGCCATCTTCGGCGCCTCCGAGCACTGCGTCGCCGTGCACCCCTCGGACATGGCGGTGGCCATGCTCTGCCTCGACGCCACCGTGCAGGTCCGTGGGCCGGGCGGGCAGCGTGCCATCCCGATGGCGCAGTTCCACCGGCTCCCCGGCACGGACCCGCAGCGCGACACCGAACTCCGGCGCGACGAGCTCATCACCGCGGTCGACCTGCCGGCCTCGGACGTCGCCGCGCGGTCGACGTACCGCAAGGTGCGGGACCGGGCGTCCTTTGCCTTCGCGCTCGTCTCGGTCGCCGCGGCGCTCGACGTCGGGACGGACGGCACGGTCCGGGACGTGCGGATCGCCTGCGGCGGAGTGGCACACGCACCGTGGCGAGCCCACCGCGCCGAACAGGTGCTCCGCGGCGCGCACGCTGACGACGAGGCCTTCCGGGACGCGGCCGACGCGGAGCTCACTGGCGCGGAGCCCTTGCCCGGCAATGCCTTCAAGGTGCCCATGTTGCGCAACACCATGCTCTGGGTCCTGCGCGAGCTGGCCGAGGGGGCGCGATGACCGAGCAGGTGGACCCCCGATCCATCGGGACACCGCTGCCGCGCCTCGACGGTCATGCCAAGGTGACCGGCACCGCTCCCTACGCTGCAGACCACCAGCTGGAGCACCCGGCATACCTGCAGGCCGTGCAGGCCACGGTCGCCAAAGGCAGGATCGTCGAACTCGACACCACGGCTGCCGAAGCCCTCGGCGGTGTCGTCGCGGTGCTGACCCACCGGAACGCCTTGGCGCTGCAGGACATCGGCGACCCTGAGCTGCAGGTGGTCCTGCAGTCCGACCGGGTCGCCTTCCGTGGTCAGCTGATCGGCGGCGTGGTCGCAGACAGCCCCGAGATCGCGCTGCAGGGCGCGGACCTCGTGCGGGTGACCTACGAGCAGGAGCCGCACGACGTCGAGCTGTCTGCCGAGCGCGAGGACCTCTATGCCCCGGACGACGTCAGCGGCTTCCCCACCGACACCCGGGACGGGGACGTGGACGCCGCGCTCGAGCGGGCGGAGGTCACGGTCCAGCAGACCTACACCACGCCCGCCGAGCACAACAACCCGATGGAACCGCACACCACCGTTGCCACGTGGGACGGTGACCAGCTGCTGCTGCACACCTCCACGCAGGGGGTCCACGTCGTGCGCTCTGCCCTGGCGCCGCTGTTCGGGCTCCGGACCGACCAGGTCCGCGTCGTGTCGCCCTACGTGGGCGGCGGGTTCGGCTCCAAGGGCAAGCCGCACGCCCCGGCGGTGCTCGCCGCACTGGCCGCCCGGCTCGTGCCGGGACGACCGGTCAAGCTGGCGCTGACGCGTCGGCAGATGTTCGAGCTGGTCGGCTACCGGACGCCGACGATCTCCCGGGTCCGGCTCGCCGCGGACCGGGACGGACGGCTGTCCGCGATCAGCCACGAGGTGGTGGAGCAGACCAGCACCGTCTACGAGTTCCTCGAGCAGACCGCCGTGCCGACCCGGACGATGTATGCCGCCCCGAACCGCCTCACCACCCACCGGGTCGCCCGACTCGACGTGCCCGTCCCGTTCTGGATGCGGGCACCGGGGGAGTGCCCCGGCATGTTCGGCCCGGAGGTGGCCATGGACGAGCTCGCCGAGGAGTGCGGCCTCGACCCGGTCGAGCTGCGAATCCGCAACGACACCCAGACCGACCCCGACAGCGGCAAGCCGTTCTCCCACCGCGATCTCGTGGGCTGCCTGCGCGCGGGCGCGCGCCGCTTCGGCTGGGACCAGCGCGACCCCCGGCCCGGCACCCGCCGCGAGGGGGAGTGGCTCGTCGGCACCGGCGTGGCCAGCGCCACCTACCCGGGGAACACGCAGCAGGGCACGCGCGTCCGGATCCGCTTCAGCGCCGGCCGGTATGCCGTGCAGGTGGGTGCCGCCGACATCGGCACCGGCACGTGGACGACCCTGACGCAGGTCGCGGCCGACGCGCTGGAGTGCCGAACCGACCAGGTGGCGCTCGAGATCGGTGACACCGACTTCCCGAACGCCACCGTCGAGGGCGGGTCCTCGGGCATCAGCTCGTGGGGCTCCACCGTGGTGGCCGCGGCGGAGGCGTTCCGCAAGGAACACGGCTACGAGCCGGCGGAGGGCGCGACGACGGAGGCCGAGGCGCCCGAGAACGCCACCGGCAAGCGCTTCGCCACGCACTCCTTCGGCGCGCACTTCGCCGAGGTGCGGGTGCACCGCGACACCGGTGAGGTCCGAGTGCCGCGGATGCTCGGGGTCTTCTCCGTCGGGCGGATCATCAACCCGCGCACCGCCCGGTCGCAGCTGATCGGTGGGATGACGATGGGCTTGTCGATGGCGCTGTTCGAGCAGAGCGTCATGGACCCCCGCTTCGGGCACGTCGTGAACCACGACTTCGCCGAGTACCACATCGCCGCGCACGCCGACGTGGCCGACATCGAGGCGGTCTGGCTCGACGAGGCCGACCCCGAGATGAACCCCATGGGTGCTCGCGGCATCGGCGAGATCGGCATCGTGGGCTCGGCCGCCGCGGTCGCGAACGCTGCCCACCACGCCACCGGAGTGCGGGTGCGCGACCTGCCGATCACGCCGGACACGTTCCTGCGCTGACTGCGTCTGGACATGCCTTGTTGCCCCGCCGGGTGTGGGCGGGGCTGGGGCGGGGTGGTCAGACGTGCCAGGTGACGCCGGTGGTGGTGACGGTGGCGGTGAGGTTGTCGCGGTGGACGATTGGGGGTCCCCCCAGCGAAGCGAGGGGGCGTGGTGGCGCTCGCACAGCAGGGCCGCGTTGCGCAGGCAGGTCTTCCCGCCGTCGATCCAGTGTTTGACGTGGTGCACGCGGGTCCAGGACGGGGGCCGGTCGCAGCCGGGGAAGGTGCATTTTCGGTCCCGTTGGACCACCGCGGTGCGCAGTCCCCCGGTGAACAGGCGCTGTTCCCGGCCGACGTCCAACGGCTCGGAGTCACTGCCGAGGATCATCGGGATGAGGTCGGCGTCGCAGGCCATCCGGCGCAGCGTGCCGATGTCGAGCAGGTCCCCGGACTGGGTGCGGCCGGTGCCTCCACCGGCACACCCTCCACCGCCACCGGCACACCCTCCACCGCCACCGGGACCGCTGGTGGGGGTTCCGTCGGGTCGGGCACCGTCGGGTCGGGCACCGGCCAGGTCGGCCAGGCTCACGGTGACCACCAGCTTGGTGGTGCCGGTGACCGACGTGGTCGGGTCCACGCCTTGGGCGCGCTGCACCAGCTCCACCAGTGCCTCGGCCCGCCGCTGCGGCGCCTGCCGCGGGTCCGGGATCGTCTCCCCGGTGTCGGGGTCGGTGCCGCTCTGCGGCGCGGACAGCTGGTCCATCGCGGCGTCCACGATCGCGGCGTGGGCGGGGGCCAGTTCCATCACGTAGCGCTTCAACCCTCCCGGCAACGCGCTCACGGTGATCCCGGACATCCGCCGCGCCTTGTCCGCGTCGTGCTCGAGCTGGTCGCCGCCGAACCGCCCGATCACCCAGGTGGACAGCCGGTCCATCTCCTTGCGCCCGCCGCCTTCGGCCACGTCCAGGAACCAGCCCAGCACCTCACCCCGGGAGGCGGTCGGCACCAGCGGCGCGACCTTCTCGACCTCCTTCAGCGCCACGTCCGCACACCGGGGCGAGACCGTCCCGGCCAGCAGCGCGCCGGTCACCACCTCGTTGCGAGGGTCGCGGATCGCGCCGGCCAACCGGGCCACCCGGTGCGCCTCACCCGGCTCCACCCGCGTGCTGTGCGCCCTCACCCACTGCGCGGTGTTCGCCGCCGTGGACTGCTCGACCACACCGCGGCCCTCGGCCTCGGCGGCCACCGCCACCCGCAACACCCCCGCCCGCGCCTCCAACGCCCCCAGGGTGTCCATCAGCTCGGTCAGCCCCCCGTCGCCGACCTGCCACAACAACTCGTGCGCATCGGCGAGCAGATCCGTCACCGCCCGCGCCGACGCGGTCCGCTCCGGCAGCCGCGGCACACCCGCGCGAGGGTCCTCCTCGCCGCTGCCGGGCTGCTTCTCGAACATGCCTTGATACTAGTGTTCGACACCGACAGTCGAGACCCTGTCCACAACCGAACTCCATTGCAAACAGGTCACATTCAGCCCCGACTTATCCACCTGGGGTCCCGCGGGACGGCACCTATCCACACCCCGCAACTGCGAATGGCGAATGGCGCCAAGGGAGCCTCAGTTCACCCGGACCGAGCGTCGGGCGTTCCTTCACTTCACCCGAAGGTCACAGGTACTGCCCCGTCGCCACGGGAGCACTCGGCATACCCTCTTCTGCGTCCGCGTCCGCAAGGAAGGTCAGCTCGCCACCGAAACGTTCCTGCAAGTGCGCTGCCACGTCGGCGGCCACCCGGCCGACGCACTCGCAGGCGTTGCCGAACCCCGCAGGGTCGAGTGAGTCCGCCAGCACCTCCGTCACGACGAGCACCTGCCCGTGCGCGTGGAAGGCGCGGGTGAACGTGGATGT
>NZ_DASSTI010000195.1:0-17098 GCF_035708005.1 Segeticoccus sp.
CAGGTGCTCGTCGGCGAGCTCACGCCGTTCCCGGGGTCCCGGCATGAGCACAGCCGCACGTGGGATCGCATCCTCGGGGAGGCATGGGAGCGGGGCGAGGCAGCGTTGCGCGCCAAGGGCACGCCGCGCTACCAGCTGCCACCGCGGGAAATCGATCTGAGAGGCGAACGAGTCGGCCTATCGGCCGGGTTCTGTCGTCGAGCGCGAGCTCGACGGGCGACCATCCATCTACGACTGCCGTTGCCGGCAGCCTCTAGCGGTCCACCCGCAGGCTCGGGCGGGCCGCCCTCGAACGCCTGCGTTTGACCTTGCTCCAGGTGGGGTTTACCGAGCCGCTCGAGTCACCCCGAGCGCTGGTGGTCTCTTACACCGCCGTTTCACCCTTACCGCCGGACGTCGAGACGCCCGGCGGCGGTCTGTTTTCTGTGGCACTGTCCCGCGGGTCACCCCGGGTGGCCGTTAGCCACCACCCTGCCCTGTGGAGCCCGGACGTTCCTCGGCAGGCGGCGCCGTCCCGAGGGAGGCACCACCTGACGCGACCGTCTGACCGACTCATCCACGCTCAGCAGGATACGGGCTCACGCGCCGAACGGTCGGGACGTCCCTGTCCGTCCGCTTCGAACAGTGGCCGCTCAGTGACCGGTCCGTGGTCGTCAGCCGTCCAGCACCTCGAACCGCACGGACCGTCGCTCGAGGTCGGCCTCCACCAGCCGCACGCGCACCTGCGCGCCGAGCGGCGCGTCGCCGGTGCAGGGCGCGAGGATGGCGGGGTCCTCCACCTGCACCAGGCTCTCCCCCTCGCCGCGCAGCTCGACCACGGCGGCGTCGAAGACCTCCCCGACGTGGGAGCGCAGGGCCGCGGCCTCGACCACGTTGAGACAGGCGCGGTCCACGTTCACGGCCAGCTGCTCGCTGCGCTCCATCACCTCCGGCAGGGCCGGCAGCGCCTTGCGCGCCCAGTCGGGCACCTCGTGACCGGTGCACAGCGCCTCGCAGACGACCAGGCCGACGCGGTCCACCAGTCGCCGCAACGGCGCGGTGACGTGCGCGTAGGGGGCGGCCACGGCGGCGTGCTCGGTCTGCTCGGGAACCGCGCCGTCGAACGGGGTGTAGCCGGCGCCCCGGAACAGCGTGGTCGCCTCGTGGATGAGGGCCAGGTGCCGCGGGTTCGTCCGGTCCAGCGAGCGCAGGAACTCGCCGTAGAGGACCTCCGCCGGCCACGCGACGCCGAGCGCTCGCGCCTGCCGACGGAACCGCGCCACCGCGTCATGGTCGGCCTCCGGCATCGTCCGCAGGACCCCGACCTCGCCGTGCAGCATCATCTCGGCCGCGGCCATGCCGGTCATCAGCGAGATCTGCGCGTTCCAGTCCTCGGTCGGGACCAGGGGGCGGAAGCCGAGCCGGTAGCGCCGCTGGTCATCCACGGTCACCTCCTGCTCGGGCATGGGCAGGCTCGCACCGCCCCGGCTCCGCTCCAACGCAATCCGCCGCTCGCCCACCTCCTTGAGCAGCAGCAGGCGCTCGTCGCGCCCCTGTTCCACCAGGCGTTGCACCTGCTCGTAGTCGAACCGTTCGCCGCTGCGCACCAGGGCGCGCCGCACCTCGACGGCCTCGGTCTCGCCGTCCGCTCCCAGCCGCAGGTCCCACAGGTATGCCGGCCGCACCCGTCCCGGGAGCAGGCTCGCTGCGTCCTCGCTCAGGGACGGCGGGTACAACGTGGCCCGGCCGTCGGGCAGGTAGATCGTCTGGCCGCGCCGCCACGCCTCCCGGTCCACGGCGCCGTCGGGGGCGACGAAGGCAGGCACGTCGGCGATGGCGTAGCGCACCCGGTAGCCGGAGCCCTCGCGGGCGAGGTGCATCGCCTGATCGAGGTCGAGCGAACCCGGCGGGTCGATGGTCAGCAGCGGCAGGTCAGTCTCATCCCGCTCGGGCAGCTGCGGCGACGTGATCGCGGCCTCGAGCTCCTGCAGGACGTCAGCGGGGAAGTCGCCGGGCACCTTCATCTCGGCGCGGACCACCGCGAAGGCTGCCTCGAGTCCGTCGGCGGGGACGACGCGGCCCTTCCCCGCGGCCTCGCTGCTGAGGTTGATCCGTCTCCTCGACATGGGCCTCACCCTAAAGGCATACCCTCGGGTCCGTGCTGATCCTGTTGCCGCCGTCCGAGACCAAGTCCACCCGGCGACGCGGCCGCCCCATGGCGCTCGACCGGCTCAGCTTTCCCTCCCTGCTACCGGTGCGGGAGCAGGTCGGCATCGCGCTGGCCAAGGTCAGCGAACAGCCCGACGGCACGGACCAGTTGGGGGTGAGCGCCACCCTCGCCGAGGAGGTTGCTCGCAACACCCGGCTGGACAGCGCGCCCGCCCTGCGGGCCAGCAGCCTCTACACCGGCGTCCTCTACGACGCCCTCGACTACGCCACCCTCGACCCCGCCGCACGCCGCCGGGCCAACCGCTGGCTCGTGGTCATCTCCGCCCTCTACGGTGCGCTGCGGCCGACCGACGCGGTGGCGCCCTACCGACTCTCGATGGGTACGAACCTGCCGGGGGTCGGCCCGCTGGCCTCAGCCTGGCGGCAGGCCCTCCAGGAGGTGCTGCCCGAGGCTGCCGGCCGCGGGGCCGTGGTGGACTGCCGCTCCAGCACGTATGCCGCCGCCTGGGTTCCGGGCGGTGACCTCGCCGGGCGCTGGGTGCAGGTCCGGATCCCGGGTGCGACGCACATGGCCAAGCACACCCGGGGCCTGGTCGCACGGCACCTGTGCGAGGCGGGCACCGATGCCCGGACCCCGCAGGCCCTCGCCGAGGTGGTCAGCCGGGCGTTCGACGTGGAGCTGCACGAGCCCGTGCGGGCGGGCAAGCCGTGGACGCTCGACGCCCTCGCCCGGTGAACCGTCGAGGATGAGCGCGGCGTCGCTGCTCACGCTCGTCGACCGGGTCGGGCCGGTCCTCCTCTTCCTCGTCGCCATCACCGTCGTCGCCGAGATCTCCGACACCGCGGGGGTTTTCGACGTCGCGGGCCACTGGTGCGCACGGGTGGCGCGGCAGCGCACGTGGCTGCTCTGGCTGCTCGTGGTCGCGCTGGCCTCCGTGGCCACGATCGTGCTCAGCCTGGACACCACCGCCGTCCTGCTCACCCCGGTGGTGATCACCGTCGCGCGGCAGGTCCGGGCGCGGCCCCTGCCGTTCGTCATGACCACGCTGTGGCTGGCGAACACCGCCTCCTTGCTGCTGCCGGTCTCCAACCTCACGAACCTGTTGTCGCTGCACCGGTTCCATGCGCTGGGAGCCGGCTACTCGGCATACCTGTCGTTGATGGGGTGGCCGGCGCTGGCCGCGATCGTGGGCACGCTGCTGGTGCTGCTCGCCTGGCACGGTCGGTCGCTGACGGGCCGCTACCCGACCGCGGCGCGGCCCGACCCGCACGACCGCGTGCTGCTGGGCATCGCCGGCGCGACCTGCGCCGTGCTGGGCCCGGTCTTCGTCACCGGCGTGACCCCGGCGATCCCCGCGTCAGTCGCCGCGGTCCTCCTGCTCCTCGCCTGCGCGGTCCGGTCTCCTCAGGCGCTGCGGGGGGTGAGGGTGCCCTGGCTCGTGGTCATCGGGGTCGCGGCGCTGTTCCTCGTCGTGGACGTCGCGACCCGGCACGGGCTCGCCCAGGTCGTCACGAAGCTGGCGGGCACAGGATCGCGCCTGCCCGACCTGCTGCGCCTGGCCGGCGTCGCGGCCGTGAGCTCGAACGTCGTCAACAACCTGCCGGCCTACCTCGCGATCGAACCGGCCGCCGACAGCGAACGGATCCGGTTGGCAGCGTTGCTGATCGGGACGAACTGCGGGCCGCTGGTGACCGTCTGGGGGTCCCTCGCGACGATCCTGTGGCGCGAGCGCTGCCGCAGCGCGGGCGTCCACGTCAGCGCCGGCCGGCTCGCGGTGCAGGGGCTGACGTGCGCGGTGGTGACCATCGGGCTGGCCGTGCTGGCCCTCGTGTGGCTCGGTCCCGCCTGACTCGTGGCCGCGCGCCGCACAGGGCTGGGATGACCACACCGGCCACTTGTCAGTGGCGGCTCAGCCGAGCGCCGCCGCCAGGTCGGCCTGCAGGTCCCGCGGGTCCTCCAGCCCCACCGACAGGCGGATCGTGCCGTCGGTGATGCCGATCGCGGCCCGCGCCTCGGCGCCGAGCCGCCGGTGGGTGGTGGTGGCGGGGTGGGTGGCCATCGACTTGGCGTCGCCGAGGTTGTTGGAGATGTCGACCAGCTGCAGGGCGTTCATGACGCTGAAGGCGTCCGCCTTGCCGCCGTCCACCTCGAAGGTGATCACCGTGCCGCCACCGCTCATCTGGCGGCGGGCGAGCTCGTGCTGGGGGTGCGACTCCAGCCACGGATGCACGACCCGCCGCACCCGCGGGTGCGCCTCGAGCTGCCGGGCGAGGGCCAGGGCCGAGCGGCCCATCTGCTCGACGCGCAGCGTCATCGTCTCCAGTCCCTTCAGCAGCACCCACGCGTTGAACGGCGAGAGGGCCGGTCCGGTGTGCCGCATGAGGTTGCGCACGGGACCGTCGATGAACTCCGACGATCCGAGCACGGCACCGCCGAGCACCCGGCCCTGCCCGTCGATGTGCTTGGTGGCGGAGTAGACGACGATGTCGGCGCCGTGCTCGACCGGGTGGGAGTAGACCGGGGTCCCGAAGACGTTGTCCACGACCACCTGCGCGCCGGCCGCGTGGGCGAGGTCGCAGACGGCCCGCATGTCGACGAGCTCCTGCATCGGGTTGCTGGGCGTCTCGAAGAACACCGCGGTGGTCGGCACCGACAGTGCCTCGCGCCACTGGTCCAGGTCGGGTCCGTCGACGAAGACCGTCTCCACGCCCCACCGCGGCAGGATCTCGTCGAGGATCACGAAGCAGGAGCCGAACAGGCTGCGGGACGCGACGACCCGGTCCCCCTGGCCGAGCAGCGCGGCGAGCGACACGAACACCGCGGCCATGCCGGAGGAGGTGGCGAAGCAGGCCTCGGTGCCCTCCAGCAGCGCCAGCCGGTCCTGCAGTACCGCGACCGTGGGATTGCCGTAGCGGGAGTAGACGAACCGCTGCGCCTCCCCCGCGAACGCCGCCTCGGCGTCCTCGGCACTGGCGTAGACGAACCCGGAGGTGAGGAACAGCGCCTCGGAGGTCTCCTCGAAGTTGCTCCGGGCCAGTCCGCCACGGACGGCCAGCGTCGCCGGGTGCACCTCATCCATGCCCGTCACCCTCGCCCCTCGAGCCGGCGCAGGTGGTGCGTGTCGTTCACGAAGGACACCGATGCCCCGCCGTCGGCCCACACCTCGATGCCGGTCAGGGACGCCGGGGCGGTCGCGACCCGCCAGATCCGGTCCTGGCCGATGCCGAGCAGGTGGGCCAGCACGACCATGATCGGCTTGCGGTGGGTGGCGACGACCACGGTGCCGCCACGGGCGACCGCTCGGTCGAAGGCCTTCACGACGCGTTCGGTGAGCTCGCTCTGGCTCTCCCCGCCAGGCCGGGCGTAGTCGGCGTCGACGCGCATCCGCTCGAGGTCGGCGGGGAAGCGGGCCTGCAGCCAGCCGACGCTGCGACCGTCCCAGTCGCCGAACGCCTGCTCGTCCCAGTCGATGTCGACCTCAGGTGCGACGCCGAGGGCGTGGGCCACCTCCGCACCGGTGTCCACCGCGCGCCGCAGCCCCGAGGTCACCACGCTCACCGGGCCGGCCCCCACGTAGGCGCGAGCCGCCTCGCCGGCCGCGCGCGCCATCCGGCGGCCCTCGTCGTTGAGCGCCGGGTCGGTGCCGCCCCGGCCGTCCAGCTTGCTGGCGACCGTGAAGTCGGTGACGCCGTGCCGGACCAGGACCAGCCGGGTCGGCTCGCCGACGTCCGCGGGCGCCACCCGGCTGGTCTCCGCCTCCTCGGCGGGCGTGCGGGCGTCGACGAACTCCTCCGACACCGAGGACGCGTCCGTGCCCTCGTCGCGCAGGTCCCGGGAGATGGACCGGCCGTCCATGGCGGCGTTGGCGAGGGCGTCGGCCGCGACGTTCTGCGACCGCGGCACCCAGGTGAAGGTGACCGAGCCCCCGGCGGCGCTGATCTGCGTGAGCACGTCGCGTGCTTCGAGCGCGAGCCGGCGCATGTCGGCGTGCTTGATCTTCCAGCGGCCGGACATCTGCTCCACGACCAGCTTGGAGTCCATCCGCACCTCGACGTCAGCGCCCGGCTCGACCCCCAGCACCGCGCGCAGCCCGGCCAGCAGGCCGGAGTACTCCGCGACGTTGTTGCTGGCGATGCCCACCGACTCCGCCCGTTCGGCGAGCAGCCGACCGTCGGGGTCGCGCACCAGCGCCCCGTAGCCGGCCGGGCCGGGGTTGCCCCGCGAGCCGCCGTCGGCCTCGACGACGAGCCGGCGTCGGCTCACAGGCCCGACTCGGAGGTGCGCACCAGGATCCGCCGGCACTCCTCGCAGCGCAGGACCTCGTCCTCCTCGGCCGCCCGGATCCGCGAGAGGTCCACCTGACCCAGCTCGAGCTGGCAACCGCCACAACGCCGCTGCACCAGCGGCGCCGCCCCGACGCCGCCACTGCTCGCCCGGATCTTGTCATAGAGCGCGAGCAGGTCCTCCCCGACGCCCGCGGCGATGTCGGTGCGCTCGGCGACCAGCTTGTCCCGCTCGGCGTCCAGTTCGCGCAGCGCCGCATCGCGGCTGGACTCCAGCTCGCTGACCTGCCCGGCCAGCTCCTCGCGCCGGGCACCCAGCTCGGCTGCCTCGGCCTGCAGCGCCTCCGCGCGCTCCATGACCTCGAGCTCGAGGTCCTCGAGCTCGGTCTGCCGGCGGGTGAGCGACCCGATCTCGTGCTGCAGCGCCTGCAGGTCCTTGGCCGTGCCCTGCCCGGCGTCGAGCCGGCTCTGGTTGCGGGCCATCCGGTCGCGGACGAGCTGCACGTCGGCCTCGGCCTTGGTGACCTCACGCTGCACGTCGCTCTCGGCCGTGCGGGCGCGGACCAGCTCGGTGTCGAGCTGGTCGGTCCGCCCGCCCAGCTCGGCGAGCCGGGCGAGCTCCGGCAGGTGGCGCTTGCGGTGCTCGATCTGGTCCAGCCGGGTGTCGAGCGCCTGCAGGTCCAGCAGGCGCCACTGGCGGCTCATGTCAGCTTTCAGGACAGGCCTTTCCGTTGCGGTGGTCTGGTGTCGTGCGCGGCGGACTCCACGGAGCGCGCCCCGACGACGAAGTCCCATGGGTCGGTCACGAGGGTCGACACGTGGAAGTCCACCGTAGCTCCCCGCTCCCCGAGCTCGCGGGGCAACTGCTCGGCCAGCCCCGGCAGCCAGAGCCACTCGCTCGCCCAGTGCCCCGCGTCGATCAGGTATGGCGTCCCGCCCCGGGCCTCCTCCCGCGCCTCGAGTGCCGGGTGGTGGCGCAGGTCCGCGGTCACGTAGACGTCGGCGCCGCAGGCGCGCACGTCGGCGAAGTTGCCGTCGCCGGCGCCGCCGAGCACGGCGACCCGACGGACCGTCCCGGTGGGGTCACCGGAGACCCGGATCCCTCCCCCGGCCGCGGGCAGCGCCCCCACGATTCGGTCGGCGAAGGCAGCCAGGCCCACCGGTTCGCGCAGGTCGCCGACCCGGCCGAGCCGCTGGCCCTCCTCGATCGCCAGCGGTTCGACCTCGACCAGCCCGCAGGCGGCTGCCAAGGCGTCACTCACGCCGGGTGACGCGACGTCGGCGTTGGTGTGGGCGACATACAGGGCGATGTCGTGCACGACGAGGGCGGTGACGGAGGCACCCTTGGCGCTCGTCGTGGCGACGCTGTGCACGCCCCTCAGCAGCAGCGGGTGGTGGGTCAGCAGCAGGTCCGCGCCGGCGGTGCGGGCCTCCTCGATCACGGCGAGCGTGGGGTCGACGGCCAGGTGCACGCGCCGGACCGGCTGATCCGGGTCACCGGCCACCAGGCCCACACGGTCCCAGGGCTGGGCGGTGCCGGGCGGGTAGAGCCGCTCCATCGCGGCGACCACATCGGCGACAGTCAGGTCCACGTGGGCCCGGCCGGGCTCGAACCGACGACACCCGCGGTGTAAACGCGGTGCTCTGCCAACTGAGCTACAGGCCCCGACGCGCCGTGTCGGCGCCGGGCAAGACTAACCGACCCCGGCGCTGCGGCCGACCCTCAGGCCAGCGCGGCGAGCGCCTCGTGGTAGCCGCTCAGGTCACGTGCCTCCCCCGGCCCGTTCACGAGCGACCACCGAAGCACGCCGGCGCGGTCGAGGAGGAAGGTGCCGCGGGTGGCGAACCCGCCGTCCTCGCGGAAGACGCCGTAGCGACGGGCCACGTCGCCGTGCGGCCAGAAGTCCGACAGCAGGGGGAAGTCGTAGCCCTGGGCCTCGCTCCACGCCCGCAGCGTGAACATCGGGTCGCAGGAGATCGCGAGCACCTGGACCTGCTCGTTCTGGAACCGGCCGAGGTCGTCGCGGATCGCGGTGAGCTCGCCGGTGCAGATCCCCGAGAACGCGAACGGGTAGAACACGAGCAGCACCGCCTTCTGGCCGACGAAACCCGCCAGCTGCACGTCGTGGCCGTGCTGGTCCCGGAGCACGAAGTCCGGTGCGCGGTCACCCTCGGCGACGGGGACCGGTTCGCTCACCGGCGCCCCGTCTTGGGCGCCACGAGCCGGGTGCCGATCCACTCCCGTGCCGCGTTGACGCTCGCCGAGGCGTGCAGGCCCGCGGTGACCGCCGCCTCCTCGATGTCGCTGGCGTCGACGTGGTTGTCCCGGCCCGCCTTCGGGGTCAACAGCACGATGAACCCGCGCTCGGCGAGGTTGGTGAGGGCATCCATCAGGTCGTCGATGAGGTCACCGTCGCCCTCGCGCCACCACAGGACCACCGCGTCGGCGACCCCGTCGTAGTCGTCCTCCTCCAGCTCGGACCCCACGAGGTCCTCCACGGCGAGGCGCAGCTCGTCGTCGACGTCGTCGTCGTAGCCCAGCTCCTGCACGATCTGTCCCGCGGCAAAGCCCAGCTTGCCGGCCGCACCGTTCGACGACGCCGCTTGCGCGGTCGCACCCACCTGTTGCCCCTTCTGGTCTCTCGTGTCACGGCGTCCCTGCCGTCCTCGGACGGCCCGTCGTGGAGCGCCTCACTGATCTGCTGTGCAGGCCTTAGTCCACTAGGTTGAGCGCGATCGCGCAAGCAGAACCCCGGAGCTCGTCCTAGGCTGACGGGCGTGGGACGAGTGACCAGGCGCACGCCGGCACGGCAGATCCGGCTCTCCGCCGAGCAGGCCGTCACCGTCTCCACCCGGCCCGAGACGCTCGCCGTGGAGGAGCCGCTGGAGATCCGGGTGGACGGCCGTGCCCTCACCGTCACCATGCGCACGCCGGGTGACGACTTCGACCTCGCCCTCGGGCTGCTGCTCACCGAGGGAGTGGTGACCAGGGCGAGCGACGTGCGGCGCTCGATGCACTGCCTGGACGCGGGTGAGGACGGCCGCCCCACCTACAACGTGGTGGACGTGACCCTCGCCGCGGACGTGCCCGCGCTCCCCGCCAGCTCCCAGCACCCCCTCCTCACGACCAGCGCCTGCGGCGTATGCGGCAAGGCCAGCATCGACGCCATCCGGCTGCGCAGCCGGTATGCCGTGCGCGACGACCCGCAGTCCCTGTCGCCCCAGCTGCTCGCGAGCCTGCCGGACCGGCTCCGCAGCCGGCAGAAGGTGTTCGACCGCACCGGCGGCCTGCATGCCGCCGGGCTGTTCACCGCCGAGGGCGAGCTGCTCGCCGTCCGCGAGGACGTCGGCCGGCACAACGCCGTGGACAAGGTGATCGGCTGGGCGCTGCGGCAGGAACGGCTGCCGCTCACCGGCCACGTGCTCTGCGTGAGCGGCCGGGCCAGCTTCGAGCTGACCCAGAAGGCGCTGATGGCGGGCCTGCCCACGCTCGTGGCCGTGTCAGCACCGTCCAGCCTCGCCGTCGAGCTCGCCGCGGAGACCGGCATGACCCTCGTCGGCTTCGCCCGGGGGCAGCGACTGACCGTCTACGCCGGCAGCCAGCGGGTCGTCATACCGGATGAGCAGCGCGACCACGCAGCCGGCTGACCCAGTGCCATCGGGCCTGCCACCTCATGAGACGGTGACGCACCCCGCTAGGTCGGTTCCTGCCGGCGGGTAAAGAATGGAGGTGGCGGTCGCCCACAGGCGGCTGGCGCGTCGGACACGAAAGGAAGATCGCGGTGGCACGCGACGAAGCCGGACCGATCCTCAACGGCATCCCCAGTCAGCTCCCGGACATCGATCCCGAGGAGACGCAGGAATGGCTCGAGTCCCTGGACGGTGTCCTCGAACAGAGCGGCCGCAGCCGGGCGCGCTACGTGATGCTCAAGCTGCTCGAGCGGGCCAGGCAGCACCAGATCGGCGTTCCCTCGCTCACCACGACGGACTTCATCAACACCATCCCGCCGGAGGAGGAGCCGTGGTTCCCCGGTGACGAGGAGGTCGAGCGCCGCTACCGCGCGTTCCTGCGCTGGAACGCCGCGATCATGGTGCACCGCGCCCAGCGTCCCGACATCAGCGTCGGGGGCCACATCTCGACCTACGCGTCCTCGGCGACGCTCTACGAGGTGGGTTTCAACCACTTCTTCAAGGGCCAGGACGACGAGGGCGGCGGCGACCAGGTCTTCATCCAGGGCCACGCCTCCCCCGGCATCTACGCCCGCGCGTTCCTCGAGGGCCGGCTGAGCGAGGAGCAGCTCGACGGGTTCCGGCAGGAGCACTCCCACGTCGTCGACGGTCACGTGCTGGCGCTGCCCTCCTACCCGCACCCGCGGAACATGCCCGACTTCTGGCAGTTCCCCACCGTGTCGATGGGCATCGGCCCGATCAACGCGATCTACCAGGCGCAGTTCAACAAGTACCTGATGAACCGTGGCCTGAAGGACACCTCGCAGCAGCAGGTGTGGGCCTTCCTCGGCGACGGCGAGATGGACGAGGCCGAGTCGCGCGGCCTGCTCCACGTCGCCGCGATGGAGGAGCTGGACAACCTCAACTTCGTCATCAACTGCAACCTGCAGCGCCTCGACGGCCCGGTGCGCGGCAACGGCAGCATCGTGCAGGAGCTGGAGTCCTACTTCCGCGGCGCCGGCTGGAACGTCATCAAGGTCATCTGGGGCCGTGAGTGGGACCCGCTGCTGGCGGCCGACCGCGACGGCGCGCTGGTGCACGTGATGAACTCGACCCCCGACGGTGACTACCAGACCTACCGGGCCAACGACGGGGCGTTCATCCGCGAGCACTTCTTCGGCAAGGACCCGCGGACCCGCAAGATGGTCGAGAACATGAGCGACCAGGAGATCTGGAACCTCAAGCGCGGCGGCCACGACTACCGCAAGGTCTATGCCGCCTACGACCGCGCGGTGAACCACACCGGCCAGCCGACGGTCATCCTCGCCCTGACCATCAAGGGCTACGGTCTCGGCACCCACTTCGCGGGCCGCAACGCCACCCACCAGATGAAGAAGCTCACGCTGGAGGACCTCAAGCAGTTCCGCGACTCGCTGCGGATCCCGATCAGCGACGAGCAGCTCGAGGCCGACCCCAAGATGCCGCCGTACTACCACCCCGGCGAGGACGACCCGACGATCCAGTACCTGCGCGAGCGCCGGTCCAAGCTGGGCGGCTTCATCCCCGAGCGGCGCGTGGGCCGCACCAAGCTGCACCTGCCCGACGACAAGGCCTACGAGGTCGCCAAGCGCGGGTCGGGCAAGCAGGAGGTCGCCACGACGATGGCCTTCGTGCGGATCCTCAAGGAGATCATGCGGGACAAGGAGTTCGGGGCCCACGTGGTGCCGATCGTCCCGGACGAGGCCCGCACCTTCGGGATGGACTCGTTCTTCCCCACCAACAAGATCTACAACCCGCACGGCATGCGCTACACCTCCGTCGACGCCGACCTCATGCTGGCGTACAAGGAGTCCAAGCAGGGCCAGATCCAGCACGTCGGCATCAACGAGCTCGGCGCGACGGCGGCGTTCACGGCCGCCGGCACGTCGTACTCGACCCAGGACGTGCCGATGGTGCCGATCTACATCTTCTACTCGATGTTCGGCTTCCAGCGCAGCGGCGACTTCCTGTATGCCGCCGGCGACCAGATGGCTCGCGGCTTCCTGATCGGCGCCACCGCCGGTCGCACCACCCTGACCGGTGAGGGGCTGCAGCACGCCGACGGGCACAGCCCGCTGCTCGCCTCGACCAACCCGGCGGTGGTGGCCTACGACCCGGCCTACGGCTACGAGATCGGCCACATCGTGCAGGACGGCCTGCGCCGGATGTACGGCGACGAGCCGGAGAACGTCATGTACTACATGACCGCCTACAACGAGCCGATGGTGCAGCCGGCCGAGCCGGAGGACGTCGACGTCGAGGGCATCCTCAAGGGGATGCACCTCATCTCCCGCGGCAGCAGGGAGGGACTCGGGGACGACGCCCGCCACGTCCAGCTGCTCGCCTCCGGTGTCGGCGTGCCGTGGGCGCTGGAGGCCCAGGAGCTGCTGAAGAACGACTTCGGCGTCGTCGCCGACGTCTGGTCGGTCACCTCCTGGAACGAGCTGCGCAGGGACGGCCTGGCCTGTGATGAGCAGGCCTTCCTCCTGCCCGACGAGCCGCAGCGCGAGCCCTATGTCACCCAGCGGCTGAAGGACATGCCCGGCCCGGTCGTGGCGGTCTCCGACTACATGCGCGCCGTGCAGGACCAGATCCGCCAGTGGGTGCCGACCGACTTCGCCTCGCTCGGCGCCGACGGGTTCGGCTTCTCCGACACCCGCCCGGCGGCGCGGCGCTACTTCCACATCGACGGCCCCTCGGTCGCGGTGCGGGCGCTGCAGCTGCTGGCCCAGCGCGGCGAGCTCGACCCGGCCCTGGCCCGGCAGGCGGCGGACAAGTACAGGCTGCTCGACGTCACCGCCGGCACCAGCGGCACCGCGGGAGGCGACGCCTGACCCGCCCGCCTTGTGGCCGGCATACAAATAGACTGCCGGTATGCCGAGCACCCGGGTCCGCGGCAGCCTCGCCACCCAGCGCAACGTCGAGCGCAGCGCCGGCAGCCTGTCGACCGCGGCGCTCAAGCAGATGGAGGCCAGCCACGGCTGGTACCGCAACCTGTCCGCGGAGGACCGCTCCTGGGTGGGGCTGGTGGCCCAGGCCGGGATCGCGGCCTTCATCGCGTGGTACCGCCAGCCCGTCGACGACCCCGCGGCACCGCCGGTCACCGCGGACGTCTTCGGCACCGCCCCGCGGGAGCTGACCCGCTCGATCAGCCTGGCCCGGACGCTGGACCTGGTCCGCTCGGTCGTCGACGTCGTCGAGGGGCAGGTGGGCGAGCTCGCCGCCCCCGGTGAGGAGCAGGACCTGCGCGAGGCGGTGCTGCGCTACTCCCGGGAGATCGCCTTCGCGGCGGCCCAGGTCTACGCCGAGGCCGCGGAGTCACGCGGCGCCTGGGACGCCCGGCTGGAGTCGCTCGTGGTCGACGCCGTGCTGCGCGGCGAGGCCGACGACGCGCTCCACTCGCGGGTGGCCGCGCTCGGCTGGGGCTCGGTCAACGACGTGGCCGTCGTGGCCGGTGAGGCTCCCGACGGCACGGAAGCCGGTGTCGTGGACGCGGTCCGCCGGGCCGCCAAACGGGTGCACGTGGAGGCGCTCGCGGCCGTCCAGGGACGCCGGCTCGTGGCGATCCTGGGCCGAGTCCACGACCCGCTCGAGACGGCCGGTTCCCTGACCGGTTCCTTCGGCCAGGGCCCCATCGTCGTGGGGCCGGTCGTGCCGCACCTGTTCGCCGCCGGGCGTTCGGCCCGGGCGGCACTGTCCGGGCTCACCGCCGCACGGGCCTGGCCGGAGGCGCCCCGGCCGGTGGACGCCGGTGAGCTGCTGCCGGAGCGGGTGCTCGGTGGCGACGCGGCGGCGCGCCGCCTGCTGATCGACCGGGCCTACCGGCCGCTGAAGGAGGCCGGCGGAGCGCTGTTCGAGACGGCCGCGGCCTACCTCGACGGCGGCGGCGGGCTCGAGGCCACGGCCCGTGTCCTGTTCGTCCACCCGAACACGGTGCGCTACCGCCTCGCCCGGATCGCCACCGTCACCGGCTACGACCTCACCGCGCCGCGCGACGCCTACACCGTGCGCCTCGCCCTGTCCCTCGGCCGTCTCGCCGAGCCGACCCCGCGGGAGCGCCGGCGCGTGCTCAGCACCGCCGAGCCGGAGACCGATTTGTAGGAACCCTCCAAAGGTCGGCCGGATTGTTGGTGGGAATCGGTCACGCCCCGGTCACGGCCGACGCGACAGTCTGGAGGGGTGCTGGTGATCGTCTGCCCCGGACAGGGCTCACAGACCCCCGGATTCCTCTCCCCCTGGCTCGAGCTGCCCGGCTTCCGCGACCGCCTCCAGTGGCTCTCGGCCGTGGCCGGGATGGACCTCGTCGCCCACGGCACGGAGTCCGACGCGGAGACGATCAAGGACACCGCGGTGGCGCAGCCGCTCATCGTCGGCGCCGGCCTGGTGTCCCTGCTCTCCCTCTTCGAGCACCCGGCCGACGGGTTCCGCCTCGTCGCCGCCGGGGCCGGTCACTCGGTCGGCGAGATCACCGCCGCCGCGGCCGCCGGCGTGATGACCGCCGAGCAGGCGATGGTGTTCGTGCGTGAGCGCGGCCACGCGATGGCCGAGGCGTCCGCGGTGCGGCCCACGGGCATGAGCGCCGTCCTCGGCGGTGACCCCGAGCAGGTCGTGGCCACCATCGAGCGCCACGGCCTCACCCCGGCCAACATGAACGGCGCCGGCCAGGTGGTCGCCGCGGGGACGCTGGAGCAGCTCGCGGCGCTCAAGGACGACCCGCCCGCCAAGGCGCGGGTGATCCCGCTGAAGGTGGCCGGCGCCTTCCACACCGAGCACATGGCGCCCGCGGTGGACGTGCTGGCCGGCTACGCGCGGGCGATCTCCACCCACGACGCCCGCACCCGCCTGGTGTCCAACCGGGACGGCGCCGTGGTGCACAGCGGCCGCGCGATGCTGACCCGGCTCGTGGAGCAGGTCCGCAACCCGGTGCGGTGGGACCTCACCATGCAGACGTTCGCCGACCTCGGGGTGACCGGCCTGATCGAGATCCCGCCGGCGGGCACCCTCGTCGGCCTCGCCAAGCGGGCCCTGCCGGGCGTCGAGACCCTGGCCCTGAAGTCCCCCGAGGACCTGCCGGCCGCGCACCGGATGATCCGCGAGCACGGCCAGCCCGGGCAGTACGGCTCCATCGTCGACCAGCCCACGTGGCGGCTGCTGATCGCGCCGGTCAAGGGTACGGTCAACGTTGAGGCGTCCGCGCCCGGTGCCACCGTCGCCCCCGGCAGCGTCGTCGCGACGGTGTCCACGCTGCGCGACACCCACGAGGTGAGCGCCCCGCACGGGGGGCAGGTCCTCGAGTGGCTGGTGGAGGACGGTGACCCCGTCTCCCCCGGTCAGCCCCTGCTCCGCCTGCATCCCTCCGAGTCCTGAGGTCAGGAGACACCGGTATGCCGATTCCCTCCCACCGCGGCACCCTCGCCACCCCGAGTGGCGCCCCCCATGCGCGCCTCTGGGGGGTCGGTGGCTACCGCCCCTCCCGGGTGGTCCCCAACTCCGAGATCGTCGACGCCATCAACTCCTCGGACGAGTGGATCCAGCAGCGCTCGGGGATCGTCAGCCGTCGCTTCGCCGCGCCGGACGAGTCGGTCGTCGACATGGCCGAGCACTCCGCCCGGCAGGCCTGTGAGCGCGCCGGCATCGACCACTCGCGCCTGGGCGCGGTGCTGGTGGCGACGGTGACCCACCCCTACCAGACCCCGGCGGCGGCACCCCTGCTCGCCGAGCGCCTCGGGGCCAAGGGAGCCGCGGCGTTCGACATCTCCGCCGCCTGCGCCGGCTACTGCTACGGCATCAGCCTGGCCAACGACATGGTCCGCGGCGGCAGTGCCGAGCACGTGCTCGTGGTGGGCGTGGAGAAGCTGTCCGACTTCACCGATCCCTACGACCGCGGGACGGCCTTCATCTTCGGTGACGGTGCCGGCGCGGCTGTCGTCGGGCCCTCCGACAGCCCGGGCATCGGCCCGACCGTCTGGGGCTCGGAAGGCGACAAGTGGGACAAGATCGCCCAGCGCACCTCGTGGATCGACATCAAGGGCGCGATGCACGAGCGCGGCGAGGAGGACCCGGAGTTCCCGGCCATCCTCATGGAGGGCCAGCCGGTGTTCCGCTGGGCCGTCTGGAGCATGGCCAAGGTGGCCCAGGAGGCGCTCGACAAGGCGGGCATCGCCGCCGAGGACCTCGACGCCTTCATCCCCCACCAGGCGAACATGCGGATCATCGACGCGATGATCAAGCAGCTCGGCCTGCCCGACGGCATCCCGGTCGCCCGGGACATCGCCGAGACCGCGAACACCTCCGCGGCCTCCATCCCGCTGGCCACCCAGCGCATGCTCGACGAGGGGGAGGCCCCGCACGGCGGGCTCGCCCTGCAGATCGGGTTCGGCGCCGGCCTGGTGTATGCCGCCCAGGTCGTCGTCCTGCCCTAGTGCCTCCCGTGGCCCGACGGGTAATTCGGGTCAGCCCAACCGCACACCCCGTGAGAGACACCAAGGAGTTCCCCACATGGCTCAGACTGAGCAGGAGATCCTGTCCGGCCTCGCTGACATCGTCAACGAGGAGACGGGCATCGACACCGACGACGTGCAGATGGACAAGTCGTTCACCGACGACCTCGACATCGACTCGCTGTCGATGATGACCATCGTGGTCAACGCCGAGGAGAAGTTCGGCGTGCGCATCCCCGACGACGAGGTCAAGAACCTCAAGACCGTTGGCGACGCGGTCGCCTTCATCGCCAAGAACCAGGACTGACCCGGTAGCCGGCGGCCCCGCCGCCCGTCCCTCCTCCGGCGCCCGCGCGGCATACGGTTGGGGAGGACGCACCGCGGGGCCGCGGCCCGGCCGGCACCACCCAGAGCGAAGGAGCACCCACCCCATGAGCGCACAGCGACGCGTCGTCGTCACCGGACTCGGCGCGACCACCCCCGTCGGCGGCACCGCCCAGGAGACGTGGGACGCGATC
>NZ_DASSTI010000196.1:0-13362 GCF_035708005.1 Segeticoccus sp.
CTGCTGTGGGCCGTCGTCGTCTGCGTGGGCGGGTTCCTCATCTTCTGGCACGGTGAGGAGAGCTATGGCCGCGCCTGAGCAGAATCGTCCGTCCGTCATCGTGTCCGACCTCGACATCGTCTACCGCGTGTTCGGGGCCAAGCGGCGCGGGAACGCCAAGGGCCAGGGCGAGTCGACGATCCTGCGTCGCCTGATGCAGATCGGCCAGAACAGCACCGTCGGGATCAGCGAGGTCAAGGCGGTCACCGACGCGTCGTTCGTCGTCCACCACGGCGAGTCGGTCGGCATCATCGGCCGCAACGGCTCCGGCAAGAGCACCATCCTGCGGGCCATCGCCGGCCTGATCCCCCCGACGAAGGGCAGCGTCTGGGTCGACGGTCGGGCCGCCCTGCTCGGGGTGAACGCGGTGCTCATGAGCGGGCTCAGTGGCGAACGCAACGTGGTGATCGGCGGTCAGGCCCTCGGCCTGTCCCCCCAGGAGGTCAAGGAGCGCTACCAGGAGATCGTCGACTTCTCCGGCATCGGGGACTTCATCCACATGCCGATGTCGGCCTACTCCTCGGGCATGGCCGCTCGACTCCGCTTCGCCATCTCCACCGCGGCCGTCCCCGACGTGCTGATCGTCGATGAAGCGCTTGCCACCGGCGACGCGTCCTTCCGCCGGCGCAGCCAGCAACGCATCCAAGAGATCCGTGAGCACGCGGGCACCGTCTTCCTCGTCAGCCACAACAACCGGCAGATCCGCAACATGTGCGACCGGGTGCTGTGGATGCACGACGGACGCATCATCATGGACGGCGCACCCGACGAGGTGCTTCCGGAGTACCAGCGCTCCACCGAACCGCCCCGCGCTCGCGGTGGCGCAGGCGCCCCCGCCAAGGCGGGCGCACGGGGCCCCGGTGCGCGCCGGAAGGCGACCCGACGCCAGCGGCGGCACATGTTGCGCCCCGCCTCCCAACCGCCGATGGCCAGCAAGCAGGGCAAGCGCCCACGCGTGGCCGGGGAGCGCCACCGGCCGCCGGCCCTTCCCTCGCAGGTCCCGTCGGTCACCGCCCTCGACCAGACGTCGAACAGCCGGCCGAACCACGTGCCGACCGCCCGCCCGCTGGGTCGCGCCATCCGCCGACCGGGCGGCAAGCAGGACACGGGCGCGCCCACCGCGCGCGGCCAGGAGAAGGGCACGCCCCCGGCGCGCGGCCAGGAGAAGGGCACCCCGACCCGAACCCCGCAGGACGTCCGAGAGCCGGTCGCGAGCAGAACGCGCTGAACGAGGCTGTCAGGGCTCCCCCAGAGACCTCACAGACCCACTTGCGACGGTGCTGCGGTGGCCCTCCTCGGCATACCGCTGTTGGTGGTGCTGGCATGCGCGGCCGTGCTGGCACCCGTCGCGACGCTGCTGCTGTGGTCGCGGGTACGCGGCCCACGGCCCGTGCGGGGCGGCCTGCGACTGGGCATGCTGTGGACGGGCCAGCTGGCCACCGTGCTGCTCGTGGCGGCCCTCGCCAACGACTACGGGCAGTTCTACACGTCGTGGGCCGACCTGTTCGGCACGGCCGGTGGCCACCCGACGGTGGCGACCTACGGCGCGCCGCTGAACGGCGGCCGCCACGGCCACCCAGGCGTCGCCGCGCTGCCCGACCGGGCCGGCCGTCCCCACCACCCGCACCAGCGCCCGCAGGCTCGCCCCACGCCGTCCACCCCGCCACAGCCCGTCACGGGGCACCTGCGCGTGCTGGGACCGAACTCCTGGTCCACCCGGGCCCAGTGGCACACCCGCGGCAAGGTGGAGTCCGTCCGCATCACCGGGCTGCGCTCGGGCCTGAGCGTGCACGCCTTCGTCTACCTGCCGCCGCAGTACTTCTCCCCGCAGTACGCCCACCACCAGTTCCCTGCCGTCGAGGTGCTGACCGGCTACCCCGGCTCTGCGCTCAACCTGGTCTCCCGGATGAACTATCCGCAGATCGCCCTCACCGACGTGCGGCAACACCGCAGCGTGCCGATGGTCTACGTGATGCTGTCCTCCACCGTGGCGCCGCCCCGGGACACCGAGTGCACCGACGTCCCCGGCGGCCCGCAGGCAGAGACCTTCCTCGCCTCCGAGCTGCCCAGCGCGGTGCAGGCCGCGCTGCGGGTCCAGCCAGGCCACTGGGGCATCGTCGGTGACTCCACGGGCGGCTACTGTGCCGCCAAGATCACGATGTACGACCGGGCGGTGTTCGCCGGCGGCGTGTCCCTGTCCGGCTACTACTTCGCCCGCGAGGACCCCACCACCGGCAACCTCTGGGGCGGGTCCCTTGCCCGCCAGCACCGCAACGACCTCGAGTGGACGCTCGCCCACCGGCCGGCGCCACCCGTGTCGCTGATGGTCACCACGGCCCGCACCGAGACCCGCTTCGACGGCTACCCCGACGCCCTGAAGTTCTTGCACCTGGTCAAGCCGCCGATGCGGGTCACCGCCCTCATCGAGCCCACTGGCGGGCACAACTTCGCCACGTGGGACGCCGAACTCCCCCGGGCCCTGCACTGGCTGTCGGCACGGATCACCGCGCGCCCCTGAGCCCCGGTGGCGTAGGCAGCGTGCGGTGAGCTCACGGCATACCTGCAGGGAGCCCACAGGTGCGGGGTGCGTCATGGAGGGAGAGCGGCCCACCCTGAGCCGCCACACCGAAAGGGAACCATGAGCCTGCTGGGGACACCGCTCGTCGTCATCCTCGCCGTCGCCGCGGTCCTGCTGCCGGTGGCGACCTTCCTGCTGTGGGGGCGCGTGCGCGGACCGCGGCCGGTGCGGGCGGGCGCGCGGCTGGGGATGCTCGGCGCCGGACAGGTCGCGACGCTGCTGCTGGTCGCGGCGCTCGCCAACGACTACGGGCAGTTCTACACGAGCTGGGGGGACCTGGTCGGCTCCCCGGGCGGCGGCATCAGCATCAGGACGTATGGCGGGCTCGCCCCGTCCAGCGCGTCGTCACCGTGGCAGCCGCGCCCGCACCACACGCCGACCGCGCAGCCCCCGGCGCTGCGGATCCAGCCCGCGTCGGTGCCGAGCGGGAAGCGCGGCGCGTCCGGGCAGCTGCAGGTGCTGGGCAACACCAGCTGGTCGACCCGGTCGCAGTGGGCCACCAAGGGCAAGGTCGAGCAGGTCCGGATCACCGGGCTCGGCTCGGGGTTGTCCGAGCTGGGCTACGTCTACCTGCCGCCGCAGTACTTCCAGGCGAAGTACGCGCACCGCAGCTTCCCCGCGGTGGAGACCATCGGCGGCTACCCCGGCACGGCGCTGGCGCAGGTCACGCGGATGAACTACCCGGGGGTCTCCCAGCAGCTGGTCGGCCAGCACCGCAGCACGCCGATGGTGTTCGTCATGCTGTCCTCGGTCGTGGCGCCGCCGCGGGACACCGAGGGCACCAACATCCCGGGCGGCCCGCAGGCCGAGACGTACTTCGCCCGGGAGGTGCCGAGCGCCGTGCAGTCGGCGCTGCGGGTCACGCCGCACGACTGGGGCATCAGCGGGGACTCCACCGGCGGCTACATCGCCACCAAGGTCCTCATGCACCACCCGCAGACGTTCGCCGGCGCGGTCTCCCTGTCCGGCTACTACCACGCCCTGTCGGACGTGACGACCGGCAACCTGTGGGGTGGCTCCTTGGCCGTGAAGCACGCCAACGACCCCGAGTGGCTGCTCGCCCACCGGGCGGCACCGCCGGTCTCGCTGTTCGTCACCATCACCAAGCAGGAGAACAGCAACACCGAGGGGTATGCCGACACGATGAAGTTCGTGCACGAGGTCAAGCCGCCGATGCGGGTCACCGCGATGGTGCTCGACAACGGCGGTCACAACTTCAACACCTGGGGCCGCGAGCTGCCCACCGCGCTGACCTGGCTGTCGCACCGGCTCGGCCTGCCGCGGCACATCGCCCCGGCGCCGGCGCACTCGGCGGCCGGGGCACCGCACTCGGCCCGCTGACGCCGCGGCCTCACCCGTCGTCGTCCTCCTCGGCCTCCTCCTCGGCCTCCTCCTCGTCCTCCTCGTCCTCCTCGAGGGGAGGGGTCTCGAGCACCTCGTAGGCGGGGTTCATCAGCCGCGGGGAGGTCCCCCGGCCCGCCTTGGACACCAGGCCGCGGGCCCGCAGCAGCTGCCCGGTCTGCAGCGGCGGGTCCAGGGCGTCCGGTGCGGTGAACACCAGGGTGGCGCTGCCGGTGGTGTCGACCAGGGTGCCGATCAGCACCCGGTGCGGTCCGCGGCCGTGCTCGATGAGGTCGTGCAGCCGGCCTTCGAGGGTGACCTGCCGCCCGGGGGCGAGCCGGGAGATCGCGGTGGCACCGGGCTCGGGGACCGGCGCGTTGTGGGCGGTGACCGCCGCGTCCGCGGTGGCGAGCAGCCGGTCCCGGAACCGCTCCACCACCTCCGTGGGCCACTCCTCGGCCAGGTGCGGGAACGTCTGCCGGATCTGCGACTGGACGTCGAACGGGATGATCGTCGCCGCGGCGTGCGGGATCCGACTGACCACCGCGGCGATCCGGTCGGCGCTGCGGTCGTGCAGCAGCCGGCCGAGCACCGGCGCGTAGCTCCGCCGCGGCAGCAGCACCGTCACCGCGGTCCCTCCGCGCGCGCTGCCCTCCTCGACGGCGCCCAGCACGAACTCCCCGACGCTGCGGGCCAGCCGCCGGTCGGGGCAGTCGATGATCTCCAGCGGGAGGCCGATGCCGACCTGCTCCCAGCGGGTCCGCAGCGCCGTCGCGTGCGCGGCGTCCACCATGACGTGCACGGCACGCAGCTCATCCGGGCGCAGGCTGCGGCCGTAGCGCACGGCCTCGAGCACGGCGAGGTCGACGCTGTTGATGAACAGCAGCACCAGGTGCCGGTTGTACTGCGGTGCGGAGGCGCCGAAGCGGCGCACCCGGTCCAGGACGGCGGACTCGAGCCGGTACTCCCGGTTGAGCCGGATCAGCAGCCACACCAGCAGCGGGAAGACGATGACCACCAACCACGCACCCTCGGTGAACTTCGCGATGGCAAAGATCAGCACCACGACGGTGGACAGCACCCCGGCCGCGAGGTTGATCGCCAGCCGGCGCCGCCAGCCGGTCTCCCGCGTGCGCTGGTGGTGCCGGGTCATCCCGAAGCCCGCCATCGCGAAGCCCGAGAACACCCCGATCGCATAGAACGGCACCAGTGCCGTCACGGTGCCGCCGGTGAGCACCAGCAGCAGCACGGCGAGCACGGCCAGGGTCAGGATGCCGTTGGAGAACACCAGCCGGTGCCCGCGCTTGGTCAGCTGTCGCGGCAGGAACCGGTCCGTGGCGACGAAGCTGGCCAGGAAGGGGAACCCGTTGAAGCTGGTGTTCGCACCGGTGTAGAGGATCAGCGCGGACGAGCCCTGCACGAGGGCGAACAGCACCGTGCCGAGGAGGCCTTGGCCGAAGACCGCCCGAGCCTCCTGCGAGAGCACCGAGGGGTAGCCCGCGGTGTAGGGCGTGGAGTGCGTGGCGAACGCCAGGTAGGACACCCCGGCGACGAGGAACCCCAGGGTGCCGGCCATGGCCAGGAGTACCTTGCGGGCGTTGGCGCCGCGTGGCTCGCGGAACACCGAGACCGTGTTGGAGATGGCCTCCACCCCGGTCAGCGAGGAGCCGCCGTTGGCGAAGGCCCGCAGCAGCACCAGCAGGGTCGCCCCCATGACGAACCCCGACATGTGGTGCACCGGCACGGCACCCGGCAGGGTGGTCGGGTCGTAGCGCGGCAGTCCGACCGTCACCTGGCGGAGCACGCCGACGACGATGACGGCCCCCACCATGGCGACGAAGAAGTAGGTGGGCAGCGCGAACGGGCGCCCGGCCTCGCGCAGGCCGCGCAGGTTGACCAGGCACAGCACGACGACCACGCCGACCGTGATCTCCAGGCTGAACCGCCCGAGCGCCGGCAGCGCCGAGACGACGGCGACCGTCCCGGCCGCGGTCTGCACGGCGACCGTCACCACGTAGTCGATCAGCAGCGCGGCCGCCGCGACCTGGGCGACCTTGGGGCCGAAATTGTCGCGGGCCACCACGTAGGAGCCACCGGCCCGGGTGTAGACCTCCAGCACCTGGCGGTAGGACGCGGCCACCAGCACGAGGATGACCAGGATGACCCCGGTGATGGGGAGGAGCAGGGTGAAGGCGGCCAGCCCGGCATACGGCAGCAGTTCGACGAGCACCTGCTCGGGGCCGTAGGCGGAGGAGGAGATGGCGTCGGGGGACAGCACGCCCAGGGCGACCCGGTTGGACAGCCGCTGCTGGCGCAGCTGTTCGGTGACGAGGGGCCGACCCAGCAGGACCCGCTTCAGCGCGTAGCCGAGCGTCTCCGGCAGCTGCGGCCGCCACGGTGACGACGGCTGTGCCCGGACACCGCTGGTCCTCACCGGCCCATTACAGACCACGCTCCTGACCGATTCGTGGGTCGTCAGGCTGGACGGGGGCACGCCGGCCCTGCCGCAGCCGCCGCCAGAAGGCCGGTGCGGTGAGGAAGGCCTCGGCCCGCAGCGCGGCGATGGTGACCTGCGGCAGGTCTCGCGAGCGCACGAAGCACAGGTAGCGCGGCTTCCACTCCGGCTGGTACTTCGCGTTGGCGCGGTAGAGCGACTCGATCTGCCAGAAGCGGGAGGCGCTCAGCAACAGGCTCCGCCAGAGCCGCAGCACCGGCCCGGCGCCGAGCCGCGCGCCCCGGTCGAACACCGAGCGGAACACCGCGAAGTTCAACGAGACCCGACGCAGCGCCGGCAGCTGGTCGGTGGTGAGCAGGTCGGTGACCATGAGCTCGACGATCCCGTTGTCGGACTCGGGGTCCCGGCGCATCAGGTCGAGGGAGAGCCCGTCGCTGCCCCACGGCACGAAGGACAGCAGCGCGATCAGCGCACCGTCGGCGTCGCGGCAGCGGACCAGCACGCAGTCGGTGTCGTCGGGGTCGCCCAGCCGGCCGAGCGCCATCGCGAAGCCGCGCTCGGTCGTGCCCTCGCGCCACCGGTCCGACGCGGCCTGCGCCTCGGCGAGGTCGGCCTCCGTGAGGGCCTTGGCGGGGGTGATGTCCACGGTGTAGCCGGCCCGGCGCGCCCGACCGACCGCCTGCCGCACGCCGCGCATCGCCCGGCCCTTGAGGGTGAACTCGCCGGTGTGCACGATCGCCTCGTCGCCGAGCTCGAGGGCGTCCAACCCCGCCCGGTGGTAGGCGGCGGCACCCCGCTCGCTCGGGGCCAGCACCGCGGGGATCCAGGCGTAGCGCCGGGCCTCGTCCAGCCAGGCCTCGATCACGCCGGGCCAGGCCTCCGGGTCCCCGAGCGGGTCACCGGCGGCGAGGCTGACGCCGTCGATGACGCGGTAGCCGATCGCGGCCTTGCCGGTGGGCGAGAAGATCGCTGACTTCTCCCGGCGGAGGGCGAAGTAGCCGAGCGAGTCGTGTGGTCCCGGACCTGCCAGCAGGGCGCGCAGCCGGGCCTCGTCCTCGGTGCTCAGGCCGTGCGGGCCGCCGGCCGGGCGGAGCGCCGCGGCCAGGGTGACGAGGACGACCACGGCCCCCAACAACGCCAACGTGATCGCCACGAAGTCGGCGTGCCGGGCGTGGTCGAACGCCAGGGGTCCCGGGACGCCGACCAGGCCGAGCAGGACCTCCTCGGTGACCTCGCCGGCCGACGTGGTGCCGGTGATGCCGTCGGCGTCGAGCAGGATCGCGCCGTAGCCGACGCCGATCGCGACCAGCAGCGCCGTGACGAACACCACTACGGTGTTGCGTCCCGAGCGCGGGTCCGGCCGCCCGGTGAAGGCCGCGCGGGTCACCACGAGCAGGGCCAGCAGCAGCGCGGTGAGGATCGCCTGGCCGAGGTCGAGGTCGCGGGCCAGGTGCAGCACGGCCTCGGCGGCGGTGAGGACCACGGCGAGCAGCCACGCCCGGCGCTTCCGGCGACGCAGTCCGCGGGCCAGCATGAGCAGCAGCAGCCCGGTCGCGATCGTGACCGCCCGGGTCGCCGCGGGCGCGACCGGCGGGATGAGCAACGGCACGATGTCGAGCCGCGCGGCCACCGGCAGCGCCGCGCCGACGATGCCCAGCAGCCCCACGACGAACGCGGCCCGGGCGACCCACACCGGGGCCCACTGCGGGCCACCGCTTCGCCAGACCCGGGCGGCCACCGTGGTGGTCCGCGGCGCTGAGCCGATCGGTCTCACTCCCCTTCTCGTCCGATCCGGTGTCGCTGGCGGGGCTGCCTGCTGTCGGCCCATGCACACCGGTCTGCGGACCGGCGCTGACCGACCCGCGGGTCACGGTAGTGCAGCCGTCTTGGGCCGAGTGCTCATCGTGACGCCCTGGGTGCCCGATCTGTGCAAGGCTGGCCCCGAGGGGCGTGCGATCCGCGATTTCAGCATTCGCACAGCCGGAGCCGCCATCCTGATATCTGGTTGAGAGTCGGCAGGGAGCAGGGGAGATGTACATCGGGCACGTGACGGACTGCTACCTCCCCCGCTTGGGTGGCATCGAGTGGCAGGTCCACGACCTCGCCACCCGGCAGAGCGCCGCCGGCCACCAGGTCGAGGTGGTCACCAACGTGCCGGGTGCCGGCAGCCAGGGCGAGATCCCCGTGCACCGGCCACGCGGCGAGGTGGGCGCCGAGGCGATCCGCTACCGCAGCGCCCGCCGGGGCAGCGAGGTCGCCCTCTCCCGGGGCTTCGACGTGCTGCACGTGCACGCGTCGACCTGCTCTCCCCTCGCGTACTGGACGGTGGGCGGTGCGACGCGGGCCGGCATACCGGTCGTGGTGACCCTGCACTCGCTGTGGTCCTGGGCGGCGGGGATCTACCGCGTCGGCAACTGGGTGACGCGCTGGGGGCACCTGCCGGTGCAGTGGACGGCGGTGAGCGCCGCGGCGGCCCGGCCGATGCAGCGCATGCTGCCCGCCGGCGTACCGGTGACCGTGCTGCCCAACGGGGTCGACCGGGAGCAGTGGCTGCTGCCGCCGGCCGAGGCGGTCCGGGTGGGCGCCGACGGCGTGCCCGAGGTGCACGTGGTGAGCACGCTGCGGTTCAGCCACCGCAAGCGCCCCCTGCCGCTGGTCGACATGCTGCGCGAGGCACGCACCGCCCTGGACGGCCGGGTCCGGCTGCGGGCCACGCTGGTCGGTGACGGGCCGATGCGGCCCAAGGTCGAGGCGGCGCTGCGGCGCTGCGGACTCGACGACTGTGTCGAGCTGCCCGGACGCCTCGAACGGCCCGCGATCGCGGAGCTGTTCGCCCGCGCGGACCTCTACCTCGCACCGGCCGAGCTGGAGTCCTTCGGCATCGCCGCCCTCGAGGCGCGCTGCGCCGGCCTGCCCGTGCTCGGCCGCGCCGGGACCGGGCTGGCCGAGTTCATCACTCCCGGCGTCGACGGGCTGCTCGGCGCCAGCGACGCCGAGCTGGTGCGCAGCCTGGTGCTGCTCGCGAGCGACGTGCCGCTGCGGACCTCGATCGCCCGGCACAACCGCCACCAGCCGCCCCGCGTCAGCTGGCCGCAGATCCTCCGCTCCTGCCAGCAGTTGTATGCCGCCGCCTCCGTCAGTGCGGGACGTCCCGTCCCGGACATGGGGGCTGGCGCACCGATCCCGGGCGGGCGGGCGAGCGTGGGGGTAGGTGGCCGATCGCGCGCCGCGCAGCCGGTGCGGACCCGGGCGGAGACGGCAGGGCACGTGCTGGCGCGGGCAGAGACGGCGGGGCACGTGCCGTGAGCCCACTCGCCGTCGTGGCAGCGCTGGCGGCGTCGGGGTGTCTCGCCCTGTCCAACGCCATGCAGCACCACACGGCACGGCAGGTCCCCTCCCACCGGACGGTGCACCTCGGTGTCATCGGCCGGCTGATCACCCGTCCGTTGTGGCTGGCGGCGTCCGCCGTCAACGGGGTCGCCCTCGTCCTGCAGGCGCTGGCCCTCTCACGCGGCGCCCTGACGGTGGTGCAGCCGCTGTTGGTGTCGGCGTTGCTCTTCGCACTCCCGATCAGCCGGATGCTGACCGGTCGACGCATCCAGCGGGTCGACTACGGCTGGGCAGCGCTCGTCGTGGCGGGGCTCACCACCTTCCTCCTCGTCGCGGCACCGACCGGGGGACTCGACATCGCGCCAGGGGCTCGCTTCGCGGTCGCGCTGGCCATCTGCGCCGTGGTCACCGTGGGGCTGGTCGCGTGGTCGTTCCGGCCGTCCAGCCGGCACCGCCCGGCGCTCCTCGGGCTGGCCACCGGCATCTGCGCCGGCGTGGTGGCGGCCCTCATCAAGCAGATCACCGCGATCATCGTGCGCGGCCTGCCGGCGCTGCTGACGTCCTGGGAGCTGTACTCCTTCCTGCTCGCCGGTGCGTGCGCCCTCGTCCTGGGGCAGTCCGCCTACCACGCCGGGCCGCTGACCGGGTCGCTGCCGGCGATCAGCATGACCGATCCGGTGGTCGGCATCGTCCTGGGGATCTACGCCTTCGAGGAGACGCTCACGACCGCGCCGCTCATGCTGGCCGTGTCCCTGGTCGGGTTCCTGGCGATGACCACGGGGGTGGTCGCGCTCGCGCGGCGGTCGGCGGCCGAGCCGGTGCCGGTGTCGGGCGGCTCCGGGCCCGCGGGGGGTGCGCATTCGGCGCTGTTGGGCACGGATCCGGCCGACCGGGACTGACGCATGAGGCGACGCCTCGTGCGTCAGCCGGCGGTCGTCATACCGGGTGTGCCTTGCGGGTGGCTGGTGCGTCAGTCGTCCTTCTTCGCGGGACTGCGGGGTCCACCGAGCAGCCGCTCCAGCAACCGCGGGTCCTCCGGCCACGCCTCCAACAGGACGGGCCGCGGGATGGAGCGGGCGGCATACCGCAGCAGCAGCACGACGGCGACGATGTCGTCCAGGGGGCCGATCACCGGCAGGAACTCCGGGATGAGGTCGATCGGCGACAGCACCCACAGCACCGCGATCAGCAGCGCAACCTTGGCGCGGCGCGGAACCTCCGGCCGTGAGCGCAGCCGACGTGCGGCGGTCACGCACGCCGGCAGGAACGCTGCGAGGTCACGCGCCAGGCCCGGCGGCAGGCGTTTCGCGAGGACGACCATGGCGACCCAGCTGAGCCCGATCAGCACGGCGGCGATCGCCAGCGCCTCACCCAGCTGCGTCCACACCCCGTCAGCGTAGGCGGCGCCGTTTCGGGTGAGCGGCGCCGTTGTCGTCGCCGCCCCGACCGCCCAGCCCGGGCAGAAGTCGGCACACGGCCGAGAACGTCGCATCCCCGACCGCCCAGCCCGGGCAAAAGTCGGCACACCGCCGAGAACGTCCCGGCCCCGAGCGCCCAGCCCAGGCAAAAGTCGGCACACGGCCGAGGTCGTCCCTACGGCTGTCCCTTACGGCAACACGAGCAGGGCGTCACCGACCGGACGCTCGCCGGCGGCGTCGGAGGGGTGGTTGACGACCTGCGAACCGATCACCATGGTCGTCGAACCGCCGCCGTCGAGGTTGATCGCATCACGCAGGCCGAGCGCCTTCGCCACGTCCGCCGCCTCGGTGATGCTCAGCCCGAGGGATGCGGTCGAGCGCCCGTCGACGGTGACGAGGACCAGCCGACCGGCGGGGTCGACGCCCGCGATGGTGCGCGGGTTGCGCTTGGTCACCCACCCGTAGAACCAGCTCGGGTCATCCGGGTGCACCATGCCGTCGCGCTGGGCGGTGATGTGCACCCGGCCGTCGCGGACGAGCAGGGGGCCGCCGTTGACCATGAACGTGTGCCCGTTCGGCCGCACCGCCTCCTCGTGCCCGCCGCGCAGGTCCGAGACGACCTGGAGCCGCTCACCGACCTTCGCCATCGCGGCCAGCTTCGGGGCGAGGTCGCCGGTCGCCTGCAGCACCGTCCCGCCATCCGGCACGGCGGCACCCCGCTCGTTCGCGACCTTGGTGACGAACCCACGCCGGTCGAGCGTCACCTGCAGCCCGTCGCCGGACGGCGTGTGGTCGGGCGCGTAATCGCCTGTGAACTCCACGATCTCGTCCGGGTCGGTGCAGGTGACGTCGTGCAGCGGGGCGTTCGTCGGCTTGTCGCCGATGCCGCCGCAGTTGCGGATCAGCGTCGGCACGCGGTTCAGCCCGTCGAGCGGCAGCGAGGTCCCACCGGCGCGCACCTCGCCGGTCCAGGCGAGCCGCTCGACCGCGGCGCCCTTGGCGTCGTCGCGGAAGACGAGGACCGGCCGGTCGTTCGTCGGTTCGCTGACGAGCCTGCCGCCGAGCACGCTGATGCCCGCCGGATCGCCGGGCGCCCCGGCCCTCGGGTCGAGCACGAAGAAGCCCGCGTTCGTCCCGGCCGTCGCCCCGGCGAACTGGGCCAGGGCGCTCGTGGTCTCCCGCTGCTCGATGTCCGGCCCGACCGAGGAGACGAGCCGCCCGGTGAAGGTCTTCGGGTCGATCGTGAGGACGTCGACGTTCCACGGCCCGCGATCGGCCGCGTCGCCGTCCCACCCGGTGTAGACCGCCGACCCCTGGAACCCGGCCGTGCGCAGTCGCGTCCGCTCCGCGTTGGCCGCGGCCTGGCTGGCAAAGTGCCCGACGCGCACCCTCCACCCCTCGGTATGCGCGGGCACGTCGGCCATCGCCGGCGTCGTCACCTCTTCCACCCGCGCCGTGAAGCCCGCGGCGGCGAGGTCGTCGGCGGTCTGCTGCGCGCTCTCGTGGTCCTTGAGGACCGACGGCGGTGCGTCCGGATCCGGTGACGTCGCCCCACTGGGGATGCTGATCTCGACCGTCCAGAACAGCGCCGGATCCGGCTCCCCTCGGTCGATGTGGGTCCAGGTCACGCCCGGCTGCAGGGTGCGGCTCGTGCGGGTCTCGGGCAGGGAGTCCGGGCCGAGCGGGAGGTGCGGGGCGGCATACGTCGCGGTCGGGGATTGGGCCGCGCTGGCAGCTGCGGCGGAAGGCGCTGTCTGCGTGGCAGTTTGGCCGAAGGTGCCGCGGGCCGGTGCCGCGTGGGCCACCATCGGGGAGACGCCCAGGGCGAGCACCGCGGCTGCCGAGATCCCGAACCGTGTCGTCCCGCTGCGCACCCGCACGATGGCCTCCCGCTGAGAAGTGGTGGTGAGAAGTCCCACCGAAGCAGAAACTTGCACACGCGGCAAGAGGCGGGTGGGAATCCTCCGACGGAGGCGGTCCCTGCGCTCTATCGTTCACCCATGACGGCGGGGGCCTTCCCGGACAGCGCGTCGGGGACGCGCTCGACCGGCTTCACCGACCGGTTGCGGTGGCTGCTCCTCGTCAGCTGCCTGCTGATAGTGCCGCTGGGAGCGCTCTTTGGCGAGCGACTGACGGACTTCGGGGACCTGCGGCAGGCCGTCGCCGCTGGTCAGGTGAGACAGGTCTGGGCGACAGACGGC